>JAIEDW010000184.1 GCA_029067805.1 Lachnospiraceae bacterium | reverse complement strand
TAAATGGGTCAAGTGATTTATTTAATAGAATGTATGATATTTCAGATAATAAACATAATAGAGAAAATTTATTGATCTTGAAAGAAGCGTTATATAAAGTAAATTATACAAATCCAGAAGTAAATGCATGTATTTCTGAAACTGTGATTGGAAGAAAAGTTTTGTCAGCGAGAAGTGGTATGATTTTTTGGGCATATGATTTAGGGGAGCAAGAAATAGCTAAAGAATTGTTACATTTTGTTTGGGGATTGGTATCGATTCAAACATCAGATGAACACATAAAGAGTCGACTGGAAAGAATTAAAGAGAGCTGTTATTTAATAAGTTCTAAAATAAATTATTTAAATTTCCCAAACTAAAATGTGCGTTGTACATTGTTAGAAAGTGTTACTGGATGTATTAAGACCACTAAGCAAATTAATAAAAAAGTAAGAGGAGTGTAAAAAGATGATTTCGTTTGAAAGTGATTATATCGCCGGTGCGCATCCGCAGATTATTGCCCGGCTTACGGAAACAAATATGGAGATTCTTTCCGGATACGGAACGGACAGGTATTGCGAAAGTGCAAAGGAAAAAATACGTCGTGCCTGTGGGTGTCCAGAGGCGGAAGTGGAGTTATTAACCGGCGGAACGCAGACGAATGCCGTTGTCATATCTACAATGTTAAAGGATTATGAGGGCGTTGTCGCGGCAAAGACAGGTCACATCAATGTACATGAGGCAGGGGCTATTGAGAATACCAATCATAAGGTTTTGGAGCTTCCTCACGACAATGGAAAAATCGCACCGGAGGCGCTTGCGGCGTATTTAGAAAGCTTCTATGCGGACTGCAACCATGAGCATATGGTATTTCCAGGAATGGTTTACATAACACACCCGACCGAATATGGTACATTATATACGAAACAGGAGTTGACGAAAATATCAGAGTTGTGTCAATCCTATAAAATTCCATTGTATTTGGACGGTGCACGGCTTGGCTACGGATTGATGAGCCGGCAGACAGATGTAACACTGGAAGATATTGCAACGCTGTGCGATGTGTTTTATATCGGCGGAACAAAGGTCGGTGCATTGTGCGGGGAGGCAGTCGTCTTTACCAAACAAAATAAACCACGCTATTTTATGACCTCGGTTAAGAAAAGAGGCGCTCTTCTGGCAAAAGGACGTTTGCTGGGAATACAGTTTGATGCGTTGTTTACGGATGACTTATATTTTAAGATTAGCCAGCATGGTATCGATATGGCGGAACAGTTAAAGACAGTCTTACGGGAAACGAATCAGCGTTTTTATTTGGAAACGCCTACGAATCAGCAATTTATCATTTGGGAAAAGAAACAATTTGAGGCGCTCCAGGAGAAAGTGGCAGTTAGTTTTTGGGAGGATTATGATAACGATCATGTCGTTGTTCGCTTGGCGACAAGCTGGTCAACGACCGAAGCGGAAATTCACCAGCTTCGATCATTGCTGGAATGTCTGAATCGACAAAGTTTTAACAATTTGTTGTGAGGAAAAAATATGCTCGAAGTAATCGGTGATAGTTGGTTACTTCGAGCATATTGTTGTTATAAAGGAACGAACATATATATTACCAAATTCCTAGCAAATGCTGCATTGTAAGGCTTACAGCCGTGATTCCGACCCAGCAGCAAAATCCCATCAGAATTGGCTTTCCGCCTGTTTTTATCAACTTTACAATATCCGTATTAAGTCCGATTGCAGACATCGCAAGCACGATAAAGAACTTGCTTAAGGTTTTAATTGGCGAAAATACGCTTGAACTTACACCGAGTGAAACCGCGATCGTGGTAATGACAGATGCTGCCACAAAGTAGAGGATAAACATCGGGAAAATCTGCTTTAAGGATACTTTTTTATGGCTTTCACCTTTCTTTTCCCCCAGTGCGCGCATAAAAGCAAGCACTAAAGTAATCGGAATGATTGCAAGGGTACGCGTGAGCTTTACGGTAACAGCAGTGTCAAGCGTCGAGGAACCGAGTCCCCACATGGTATCCCAGGTAGATGCGGCTGCCGTAACGGACGAAGTATCGTTGATCGCAGTTCCCGCAAACATACCAAATGCTTCTCCCGTAACAGTACTGAAACCGAGCAATTTTCCAAAGGTAGGGAAGAAAATCGCAGCAAGCACGTTAAAGAAAAAGATAACGGAAATTGCCTGCGCAACCTCCTCATCGTCAGCCTCGATTACGGGAGCTGTAGCCGCAACAGCAGAACCGCCGCAGATGGAGGAACCCACACCGACCAAGGTTGAAATCTTATTTGGAATGTGCATAATTTTGCACAGCACAAAGGCGATGATCAGAGATACGGCAATTGTGCTTAGGATAATTGGAAGTGACTGTTTTCCAGTTTGCAGAATAACACTTAAATTCAGTCCAAAACCAAGCAGTACAACCGCCCATTGAAGAATCTTTTTTGAGGTAAATTTAATACCTGCCTCAAGTGATGACTTGTTCTTGAGAAACATCGTTATGATCATACCGGCGATAATCGCAATAACCGCACCTCCGATAATCGGAAACGCATTTCCCAAAAACCATGACGGTACTGCGATACACAGGCAAATCAGAATGCCCTTCCAATTGTTCTTGATAAAATTCATGTTTATTGCTCCTTTCAGGCGTTATTTCAAATTTATTCATAAAATTTGTACGATATTATTATATATAATCGGTACTTGTGATACAAGGGAAAACGGTTAAAAATTTGTTGAACTTTCAATCAATAATGATACAATATCTGTGCGGAATCCACGAAAAGGTCATGTGAAAACGTATTGAGCAGAATAGGAAATTGTGATATTATTTGAATAACGTTTTGGGATGGAATTGATAGTAATTTGATACATGATTATCCTATAAACTTGAAAAAGCGACGGGCACAGTGAGGTAACAGCAATATGAATATTACGGAGAAAGACTTTGACAATTCGGACAAAGCAAAGGACGTAGAACAGAGCATTCGGAAACGCTTCAAGAAAACAATCTGGTCGCGGTTTACCAAAGCAATCAACACATACGATATGGTAAAACCGGGAGATAAAATAGCAGTCTGTATTTCCGGCGGAAAAGATTCCATGCTCATGGCGAAGTGCTTTCAAGAGTTAAAATTACATAATAAATTTGATTTTGAAGTAAAATTTCTGGTGATGGATCCGGGTTATAATGCGGCAAACCGAAAAATGATTGAAGATAATGCAAAGAGCCTTCATGTGCCGATAACAATCTTCGAATCGGATATCTTCGAATCGGTATTTCATATCGAAAAATCCCCATGTTATCTGTGCGCGCGAATGCGCAGAGGGCATCTATACTACTATGCGGAGGAGCTGGGGTGCAATAAAATTGCCTTGGGACATCACTATGATGATGTCATTGAAACAATTTTGATGGGAATGCTTTACGGCGGGCAGATACAGACAATGATGCCGAAGCTTCACAGCACTAATTTCACGGGAATGGAGCTGATACGTCCCATGTACCTTGTCAGAGAGCATAATATTAAGGCATGGAGGGATTACAACGAGCTTCAGTTTCTTCAGTGTGCATGCAAATTTACGGAAGCCAATGATACGCTGGATAATGAAGAAAACAGTTCCAAGCGAATTGAAATCAGAGAACTGATAAAAACATTGAAAAAAACAAACCCGTTTGTGGAGGGAAATATTTTTAAAAGTGTGGAAAACGTCAATCTGAGCACGATTGTTGCCTATAAACAAAACGGTGAAAGGCATCATTTCCTTGATACGTATGATGAGGAAATAAATTCAAGCAGTTCACCATAACGCTCATATCGTGCAGAGATAAAAGAGCCAAAAATCGCGTATTATCAATATGATTGCAAATATTTCACAAATTTACATAAAATTCTTTGTGAATATGTCAACTGTACATTTTGCTCATTTCGGATTATACTATAAATGTACGCTGTATGAAAAGACAGGTGCATGACACAAGGGGACTAAGTAATTGCTGTGAAATGAGGGTGTGACGAATATGACAGTAAAAGTACAAGGGCGTGAGATTGCTTTTGTTGCAACATGTGATGAAACAGTAAAAGGTACAATAGAGAAAGCATTTTTAAGGAATGGCGTGTCCTATCTGATAAAAATGGAAAAGACTAAGAGATACGAGAAAGGACGCTTTGCGACAAGGATAAAGTATCTGTTTCGTATCAACAGATTTCAAGAGGACGAAGCAAGAGCTGCTTTGTCCGGAAAAGAGCTTTCGGAGGAAAGCGTTACATATCTGGCATAGTGAAAGTACCGTCGTCTGGCGGTACTTTTTCTGCATTGGAAATAAAAAATTCAGAGGTAGACCAAGAAAGGAGTAAGGTGTTTTAAATGATTGATTTTGGAAGTATGATGAAAGTAAAAGGGGCATGGGATCAGTTTAGTCAAAATCACCCGAAGTTTGTGCCGTTTATGCAGGCAGTCGGACGTGAGGCGATAACGGATGGGACGATTATAG
>JAIEDW010000183.1 GCA_029067805.1 Lachnospiraceae bacterium | reverse complement strand
GCAGATTTATACAGAATTCCGTATGAATGTCAGCCGTTGGATGAAAATTTTTGTATCAGAAAAGAAGATTATCAAAAAGAAAACGGCGGAATCGTTATCGCAAATCCCAATGCGCCAACAGGTGTGTATGAAACACCCGATTTCCTGGAGGAAATCATAAAGGCAAATCCGAATTCGGTTGTGATCATCGACGAAGCATATATCGATTTTGGCGGGGAGAGCTGCTTGCCGCTGATTGATAAATACGAGAATCTTCTTGTTGTTCAGACCTTTTCAAAATCGCGTGCACTGGCAGGAATGCGCATCGGTTATGCGATGGGCAGCAAAAAGCTTATTAAATATCTAAATGATGTAAAATTTTCGTTTAATTCTTACACGATGAATACCGTAACGATTAAGGCAGGCGCTGCGTCGGTTGCAAATGAGGAGTATTTTCAGCAGATTACGGGAAAAATAATCGAAACACGGGAACATACAAAAAAGCGTTTGTCAGAGCTTGGATTTATCTTTCCCGACTCAAAGACAAACTTCATTTTTGCGGCACATAAGCGCGTGCCGGCACAGGAAATTTTTGATGTGTTGAAAGAAAAAGAGATTTATGTAAGGCACTGGAACAAACCGCGGATTGAAAATTATCTGCGCATCTCCATTGGAACGGACGAGGAAATGAAGACCGTGCTTGACTTTTTGGAGAACTATTTAAAAGGGCGATAGAAAGATTGAAAGAGGGTAAACAATGAAAGAATTTATATTTAATATCCTGCGTGGAATCGTGATCGGAATTTCCAATGTAATTCCGGGCGTGAGCGGTGGAACCATGATGGTGTCTATGGGTATCTATGACAGGCTGATTTTGGTGCTCACACATTTTATTAAGAGAATGAAAGAGGCAGTTGCGCTTCTTGTGCCGATTTTGATCGGTATGTTGCTTGCGATTGCGATTTTTGCGAAGCTGTTTTCAGAGGTGCTCTTTCCGAAATTTCCGTTACAGACAAATTTATTCTTTATTGGTTTGATTTTGGGTGGGCTTCCTATTATCTATCGAAAAGTAAAGGGTGTATCTGTCAAACTTCCGCAGATCATTGCTTTTGTGGTGTTCTTTGTATTGGTGGCGGGACTTGCCGTTATCGGTGAGGGAAACGGTGCAAGCGCTGATATTACGCTGAGCGCGGGAAACGTTTTAAAGCTTTTCGGAGTCGGAGTGATTGCGGCGGCTACAATGGTGATTCCGGGTGTGAGTGGCTCCATGATCATGATGATTTTAGGTTATTATAATACGATTATTGATACGATAAATGAATGTATCAATGCCCTTCGTGCGTTTGACATTCCTGCACTGTTAAATACTTTTATCGTGCTGGTGCCGTTTGGTATCGGTGTCGTGGTAGGGATTGTGGCAGTGGCTAAGCTTGTTGAGTTTATGCTCAAAAAATTTCCGGCAGTTACCTACTGGGCGATTATCGGTTTAATCGTGGCATCTCCGATCGCAATTTTGATTATGATGGAAATTCCGGCAATCGGCGTGATGGAGGTTCTCTCGGGAGTTGTTTTGCTGGCAGCAGGTTTTGGTATCTCAATGAAAATCGGGGGCTAGACGGAAAGGATAGGAGTTGCGATGGACGCATACACAAGCTTTGCGGCGGTGTACGATCAATTTATGGACGAAACGCCGTATGATACGTGGTGTGAGAATATCGTGCGCGAGCTTTACGCACAGGAGATAAGGGACGGGCTTGTGTTGGAACTTGGCTGCGGTACGGGCAGCATGACACAACGTCTTGCGGCAAAGGGATACGACATGATTGGTGTTGACTTGTCGGATGAGATGTTAAACCTTGCCAGTGCGAAAAAGAATGTGTCGGGATATGATATTTTGTATCTGAATCAGGACATGAGAGCGTTTGAATTGTACGGTACAGTATGCGCGGTGGTGAGCGTATGTGACAGCATCAATTATCTGCTTGATGAGGAGGATATTGTTGCATGTTTCCGACTTGTGAACAACTATCTTGACCCTGGCGGGATTTTTATGTTTGATTTTAACACTAAATATAAATATGAAACAATCGGGGAAACAACGATTGCGGAAAATAGAGAGGATTGCAGCTTTATCTGGGAGAACTTCTATGATGATGAAAGTTGCATCAATGCGTATGAGCTTACGATATTTGTGAGAAACGATGAAGTTTCTGAAAACGGACAGGAGCTTTTTTTGCGTTTTTCGGAGGAGCATCTTCAGAGGGGGTATACGCTGGAAGAAATGAAAAAAATGCTCAAAGCATCCGGACTCGAGTTTGCGAAAGCGTATGACGCGGACACGCTTTCAGACGTTACGGATGCGAGTGAAAGAATATATTGTATCGCGAGGGAAAAAGGGAAAGGAGCCATAAAATGAAGGACTATATTGTGAGGGCAACCGCGGCAAATGCGCAGATCCGTGCTTTTGCGATCACTTCGAGAGAACTTGTCGAAAAGGCGCGTAGTATTCACGATACCAGCCCCGTGATAACGGCGGGACTTGGGAGATTTTTGACGGCGGCGGCGATGATGGGAAGTATGTTAAAAGGTGAAAAGGATATGCTGACCATGCAGATTCACTGTGATGGTCCGGTAAGAGGGCTTACGGTAAATGCCGACGCGCATGCAAACGTAAAAGGAGCCGCGCTTGAACCGCAGGTCATACTGCCGCCAAACGCGCTCGGAAAGCTTGACGTGGGAGGCGCAATCGGAACAGGAATACTGAGCGTTATTAAGGATATGGGTTTAAAAGAGCCGTATGTGGGACAAACTCAAATACAGACAGGAGAGATTGCGGAGGACTTGACTTATTACTTTGCAACCTCGGAGCAGATACCTTCGGCGGTAGGGCTTGGCGTGCTGATGAATAAGGACAATACCGTAAGGCGTGCAGGCGGCTTTATCATACAGCTTATGCCGTTTGCGGAGGATGCGACGATCAGTGTGCTGGAGGAAAAGCTAAAAACGATGGACAGCGTGACCAATATCTTGGACGCGGGAAATACGCCGGAGCAGCTTTTGGAGATCCTACTGGGTGATTTGGAGCTTCAGATCAATGATACAATTCCTGCGCAGTATCTGTGCGATTGCAGCCGCGAGCGCGTGGAGAGAGCGATCATCAGTATCGGGAAAAAGGATATTCAGGAGATGATAAACGATGCAAAGCCGGTGGAGGTGAGCTGTCAGTTTTGTGATAAAATCTATAACTTTGAGGTGGACGATTTAAAGGAGATGTTAAAATCGGCAAAAGCGAGGGAATAGATTGAAAAATCGGAGATTTTTCAATCGGCAAATTTGTGCAGAGGCACAAATTCGCAGGTTGAGAAAGGAGTAAGGTTATTAAATGGTAGACGGATTTATAAAAGTGGCGGCAGCCACACCGAAGATAAAAGTAGCAGATACCAAATACAACGCACATGCGATAACGGATCTGATTCTGGAGGCGGACGCTGTGGGGGCAAAAATCATTGTGCTTCCAGAGCTTTGCATCACGGGATATACCTGTAGTGACTTGTTTTTACAGGACAGGCTTTTAAATGAGGCAAAAGGTGCACTTTTTGCAATTGCGGAAAACACAAAGGAGACGGATGCGCTCGTGTTTGTGGGACTTCCGATGGAAAGAGAGCATAAGCTTTATAATGTGGCGGCGGTCTTAAAAGGCGGGAAGATTCTTGCTTTTATTCCGAAGACAAATATTCCCTCCTATGCGGAATTTTATGAGGCGAGACATTTTATGCCGGGAAACAGCGGTAGTGAATTCCTGCATTTTTGCGGCGAGGATATTCCGTTTGGCACAGATATTCTTTTTGCCTGTGACAACGTAGATGGTCTGGTTGTCGGCTGTGAGATTTGTGAAGATGTGTGGGCGGCAAACACCCCAAGCACAAGACATGCGCTCGCGGGAGCCGATGTGATTGTGAATCTTTCAGCAAGCAACGATTTGGTTGGTAAGGATACCTACCGAAAAGATCTTGTGACCGTAACAAGTGCAAGACTCTTGTCTGCCTATATTTATACAAGTGCGGGAGAAGGAGAGTCCACGCAGGATGTAGTGTATGGTGGTCACAATCTCATTGTGGAAAACGGTCTTGTACTCGCAGAAAGCATACCCTTTACAACAGGCATTCTTTATTCAGACATTGACGTTCAAAAGCTTCGAATGGAGCGTCGACGCATCAATGTCTTTGTGCCGGACAACACGGTTTCTTATCTCAAGATACCGTTTCATTATGAAAAAGTGGAAAAAACCAGACTTACGAGAACCTTTAACCGTATGCCGTTTGTTCCTACCGATGAGAACACAAAAAATAAGCGTTGCGAACAGATCCTTTCAATACAGGCAAACGGATTAAAACAGCGATTGGCGCATACAAATGCAAAGACAGCGGTGATCGGCATTTCGGGAGGATTGGATTCGACACTTGCACTTCTTGTGACCGTGCGGGCGTTTGATGCGTTAGGATATGAGAGAAGTGCGATTCATGCAGTAACGATGCCTTGTTTTGGCACGACGGACAGAACCTACGATAATGCGTGCAGACTAGCAAAATCATGTGGTGCGACGCTTACCGAGGTGGATATTAAAAAATCGGTGATGCAGCATTTTGAGGATATCGGGCAAAATCCCGATGAGCATGATGTAACATATGAAAACGGACAGGCAAGGGAGAGAACGCAAGTTTTGATGGACATTGCAAATAAGACAGGCGGGCTTGTGATCGGAACGGGTGATATGTCTGAGCTTGCGCTTGGATGGGCGACCTACAACGGCGATCACATGTCGATGTATGGTGTAAATGTTGGGGTACCCAAAACACTGGTGCGTCATCTGGTGCAGTATTATGCTGATACCTGTAATCACGATGAAATGCGCAAAGTGCTACTTGACGTGATCGACACACCGGTCAGTCCGGAGCTTTTGCCGCCTCAGGACGGTAAGATATCGCAAAAGACGGAGGATCTGGTTGGACCATACGAACTGCATGATTTTTTTCTGTATTATATGTTGCGATGCACTTATCCGCCCTCAAAGGTATACCGCATCGCAGTCGATACCTTCGAGGGAGAATATGACACGAATGTCATTTTAAAATGGCTCAAAACATTTTATCAAAGATTTTTTGCACAGCAGTTTAAACGTTCGTGTCTGCCCGACGGTCCAAAAGTCGGAAGCGTTGCGCTTTCACCGAGAGGCGATCTGCGAATGCCTTCAGATGCCTGTGCGCGCATATGGCTTGAGGAGCTTGAGCACATCAGTAAATCGTGCTAAGGTCGGGTGAGTCGGCATTTTCCGATATCACTGCTTTGTCAAGCGTATCGCGTATTGCCTGCATTAACAGCATTGCAGTATAGCGGTTCTCGTCGGTATAGTTAATGCCGTCAAGCGTTTGCTTTTCAAGGATTACTGCGGAAAGATCGTCGAGCGTTGGCTGCATCAGCGGATAGAGCGTGGAAACCGACTCGTCAATATTCGTGAGCGTTATGGAATTGATATGATCTGCATCCACTGTAATCTGTAATTCGGCGTTTGTACTTCCGAGTCTGATCGCGCTGGTGTAGATACCGGGAACGTAGCGGACGGTGGTGTTTCCGTTCTGGTATTCCGTTACGCTTTGCGGCGAGATGTCCGTTTGCGGTTCTTCACTTTCTGTTTTGGTTTCCTTTTTGCTCTGCGTTTGCGGGACAAAAAGTGACACAGCTGTCATTATTATAAGTACACTTATGACAAGAAGTACAAGTGCATAGACTAATTCCTTTGAGCGAAGGACAACGATTTTTGTATTAGAGCTCATAAGCAGGACTCCGTTTCGTTCTTTTTAATAAGGTATGAAACAAATAAGGGGTTTATGCCTATTGATTGATGGAAAATGAGAAAGGAGAGAAAGACATGTCAAAGTACACGAAAAAAGATATCATCAGGAGGGTCGAGGAAGAGGACGTCGAATTTATACGTCTTCAGTTTACCGATATAGAGGGGAATTTCAAAAATGTGGCGATTACGGCAAGCCAGCTTGATAAGGCACTTAACAATGACTGCATGTTTGACTGTTCGCTCGTTGAGGGAATGCTCCCGACAGACAATGCAGATATGTTTCTCTATCCCGACTTGGATACGTTTGCTATTTTTCCGTGGCGGCCGCAGCAGGGGAAGGTGGCGCGATTTATCTGTGATGTATACCGTGCGGACCGCACTCCTTTTGAGGGCGACAGCCGCTACATATTAAAAAAAGCATTAGAGCAGGCAGCCGATATGGGGTACACCTTTGAGGTCGGACCGGAGTGTGAATTTTTCCTGTTCAATGCGGATGAAAGCGGCAGACCAACGACCAGTACCCATGAGCAGGCGGGATTTTTTGATATGGGACCGCTTGATAATGGGGAAAATGCAAGGCGTGATATCGTGCTGACCTTGGAAGATATGGGCTTTGAAGTGGAGGCAAGCCACCATGAGAAGGCACCCTCACAGCATGAGGTGGATTTTCGATATGATGAGGCGCTTCATACGGCTGATAATATTATGACCTTTAAGCTTGCTGTGAAGACGATCGCAAAGCGTCACGGGCTTCACGCTACGTTTATGCCAAAGCCGAGAAAAGAATTTTCGGGCTCGGGAATGCACATCAATATGTCCCTGCGTAAGGACGGAAAAAATGTATTTGACGATCCAGACGGCGAAAACGGCTTGAGCCGCGAGGCATATTATTTTATGGGCGGTCTGATGAAGCATGTGAAAGGAATCTGCGCTGTGACCAATCCGATTGTCAATTCCTATAAAAGATTAAAACCGGGCTTTGAGGCTCCTGTATATGTCGCGTGGAGTACGCTCGGTGCAAACACGCTGATCCGCGTGCCGCATATCAGGGGGGAACACACGAGGATTGAGCTTCGCAGTCCCGACCCATCCGCCAACCCGTATCTTGCGATCGCGGCATGTCTTATGGCAGGACTTGACGGCATTAAAAATAAAATTGCGCCAGAGGCGGAGGTGCGCTATAACATTAATTCTATTTCGGAGGCGGAGGCACGATTGCGTGGGATCGAGGAACTTCCTACCGATATGTATCAGGCGTGCCAGGAGATGAAAAAGGATTCCCTAATGCGGGAATTGCTTGGAGAACGTGTGTTTACACAGATATATGATTCCAAGATTGCGACATGGAAAGCGTATGACGCACAGGTGACTGCGTGGGAAGTCGAATCCTATCTCTATAAAATATAGGGACACCTTTCAAACAGTATGAGTGAATTGGAGGTGTACCATTGACAAATATAATTGTCGTGTTTGCCAAGATAGAGGAGGCAAAAAGCGTAAAAAACATTTTGGTCAAAAATGGATTTCGCGTAACGGCTATCTGTACTTCGGGTGCACA
>JAIEDW010000182.1 GCA_029067805.1 Lachnospiraceae bacterium | reverse complement strand
ACCATTCATCCGAATACAGGTTCAAATATCACTTGTAATTTATTGCTAAAAGGTTTACCATAATTTTAGTATATAGTAGAGGAAAGAAACGGAGATTTTATTGAAAATGGAAAATATGGAAATTGAAAAGAAATTTACAATCAAGACTTTGCCCGACAATTTAGAACAGTATCCCTGTAAAATCATAGAACAGGCATACCTAAACACGGATCCTGTGATTCGCGTGCGCAAATCCAATGACAAATACACGCTCACCTACAAAGGAAGCGGTATGATGGCACGCACGGAATACAATCTTCCCTTAGATGAACCGTCATACCAACATCTTATGGAAAAAGCGGACGGCAATATCATATCCAAAAAAAGATACGTGATACCGCTTGAAAATCCGCGTTTTTCGGACGGTTTTGAGCTTAATGATGAAATTTCACTAAACATTGAACTTGACATTTTTGCGCCGCCTTTTGCACCGCTCATCATGGCAGAGGTAGAATTTCCGAACGAACAGACAGCAGACGCTTTTATCCCTCCCGCATGGTTTGACAAAGATGTAACGCTTGATCCAAAATATCATAATTCAAATATGTCCAAACGGTTGTTCTGATTATTTAAGAAAAGAAGATAGAGATTTCCCTATCTTCTTTGTATTTTATAGAAAATTGCGACAGCTTATAACATTTCAAGGAGAATGCGGAGCATTCTCTGAATCGTCGCTGCCGAGCGACGATTTTTTTATTGTACAACAATGGAATTCTACGCCTGAACCAATAAATTTACAAAATAAGCGGCATACATCACAAGCATCACAATACCGCCCGCGCGGCTTAATTTCTGTTTTCTAAAGACAAACAGCCACAAAACGACCATTACAAGAATCGCTACTACATTATCAAAAATAAAATCGGATTTGTATTCAATCGGTGTAATCACAGCGCTTGTTCCAAGCACAAACAGAATATTAAACAAGTTTGAGCCTACTATGTTACCAATCGCAATATCCGTTTCTTTCTTTTTCGCGGCAATACATGAGGTCACAAGCTCGGGAAGCGAAGTTCCGAACGCTACAATCGTCAGTCCGATGAGCCGCGGGTCCATTCTAAATTCCGTTGCGATGTTTGACGCTGCATCTACTGTTACGTCAGAACCCGCAACAATCATAACACCGCCCACAATAATTAAGAGCAAAAGTTTCCAGATCTTGTCATTTTCACCTGCCGGCTCAAAGTCCTCGTCCGATTCCTGACTCTTTTTCGTGAGTTGTATCATATAAATGACATATCCAATCAATAGCACCCAAAAGATCAGTCCGTCAATCCTTCCAATATTTCCATCCATCATGCCGCAGACCAACATCAGTACGGATACCGCAAACACAAACGGTATGTCAAATTTAATCGCCGACTTTTTTACCGCAAGAGGATAAATTATTGAGGAAAGTCCCAGTATCAACAACACATTCATAATGTTGCTGCCAAGGACGTTACTGATTGCCAACTCAACGCTTCCTTTTAATGCGGCGCTGATACTCACAGCCGCCTCGGGCGCACTCGTTCCAAACGCAACGATTGTCAGACCGATTACAATATGCGGAATCCCAAACTTGTCCGCTATCTTCGAAGCGCCGTCGACAAACCAGTCGGCGCCTTTCATCAAAAGTACAAATCCTATCACAAGCAAAACAAACTGCAAAACTATCTCCATTTTTCACACTCCCTATTTTCTTTCTTCATCCGAATCCGTTGTATCAGGCCCCAGTTGTCCCAATTTAAAATGCTTTCTGCATAGTGCAACATAACTGTCATTCGCTCCAAGGAACACTTGTTCTCCGTCGCGTACAATTCCGTTCTCGTTATACCGCGCGTTTGCCGTCGCTTTCTTGCCGCACCAGCAAACCGTTTTGATCTCCTGTATCGTATCCGCTATGGTGATTAGCCGCTCGCTCCCCGGGAAAAGATTGTTTTGAAAATCCGCACGCAGCCCGTAGCACACCACCGGCACATCCATAAAGTCCACAATATCGGACAAAAAATCCACCTGCTCTCTCGTCGCAAACTGTACTTCATCAACGATGACGCAGTCATATTTTTTGATCTCCTCCTCGGGCATCTCTATCAGCTCCGACAAAAAAATGCACTCCATTTTAAGCCCGATCCTCGAACGTATGACACGTGCTCCGTCCCTTGTATCGGTTTCGGTCTTACAAAGCAACGCACTCTGTCCGACCTCCTCATAATTGAAGTGTGTCATAAGCGCATTTGCCGTCTTTGAGCTGTTCATCGCACCGTAATAAAAATAGAGTTTAGCCATTTGGAATCTCCTCCTATAGAAAAAGAAGTGCCCATTTAAGCACTTCTTTACTGCGGATAACAGGACTTGAACCTGCACGGTTGCCCACAAGAACCTAAATCTTGCGTGTCTGCCAATTCCACCATATCCGCATACGTGCACCATATAAAGCGTGCTTTTACATCTTATCAAATTGGTATATAAATGTCAAGCATTGTCAGGCACACGGCTGATTACCTTTTTCCATATGATGATCAGGAACATCGTTGACACACAAAGCGACATAAGCTCTGCAAGCGGGAATGACCACCATACAAGAGTAAGGCCACCAATCCGCGCAAGAATATATGCCGCCGGAATTAGGATCACAAGCTGTCTTGCCACCGATACAACAAGGCTGTACACACCGTTTCCGACCGCCTGGAATACCGAACCTGCAATAATACAGTACCACGCGATGAGAAAATGAACGCCAATTATACGAAGCGCCCTGACACCGATTTCAAGCATCTCCTCCGACGCATCAAACAATCCAAGCAGCGTTTCGGGGATAAACTCAAAGGCGAGAAAACCAAGTGTCATCAATATAAATGCATAGAACATCGAATATTTTATTGTTTTTACGATACGCCCTCTTTTTCCCGCGCCGTAATTGTACGCGATAATCGGAACCATACCGTTGTTTAATCCGATCACAGGCATAAAGAAAAAGCTTTGCAGTTTAAAGTAAACCCCGAATACCGCTGTCGCAGTGGACGTAAACTGAATCAATATAAGGTTCATGCAGTACGTCATGACGGAGCCGATTGCCTGCATTATGATAGAAGGAACGCCGACTCTGTAAATTCTTCCGATGACCTGTCCATTCGGTTTAAAATTCTTGAATGAAATGGTAATCTCCTTATTTTTCTTGAGATTAAACATCATCGCCACAGTCGCACCCACACACTGACCAATTACCGTTGCGATCGCAGCTCCGGCAATTCCCATTTTAGGAAGTCCGAACAGACCAAAGATCAAGATCGGATCCAGAACAATGTTTGTGACTGCGCCCGAAAGCTGTGAGAACATGCTGTAAAGTGTTTTACCTGTAGCTTGCAAAAGTCTTTCAAAGATAAACTGCGCATAAACGCCAAACGAACAGATGCACACGATGGAAAGATACTCAATGCCCATCTTGTAGATATCCGACTCTGCATCCTTTACCTGGCTGAAATAAAAGGGTTTTACCGCCACAATGCCAACCAGCACAAACAGCAAAAAACTCAAAAACGCAAGAAAAATGCCGTTCATCGCCGTCTTGTTTGCCGTTTCGTAATTCTTCTCTCCAAGCGACTTGGACAAAAGCGCATTCACGCCGACACCTGTGCCCGCACCTACCGCAACCATAAGCGTCTGAATCGGAAAGGCAAGTGAAACCGCAGTTAGCGCGTCCTCACTCAATCTCGCCACAAAGATACTGTCCACAATATTGTAAAGCGCCTGAACAAGCATCGAAATCATCATCGGCACCGACATATTTAAAAGAAGTTTATTTACGGGCATGACGCCCATTTTATTTTCCTGTTGTTTCGTTTCTATTTCGCCGCTCATTTGTAGTCCTCCGTTGTTAAATACGCGTTTCTACAAAAATATCATAAATCGCCTTGATTGCCGTTTCAAAATCCTCGTTTACCACACCGATAATGATATTCTGCTCGCTTGAACCCTGATCGATCATTCTGACATTAACACTGGCATGAGAAAGCGCCGCAAAAATCCTGCCCGCCGTACCGCGCTGTGACTTCATGCAGCGTCCCACAACCGCGATCAGCGCAAGATCCGACTGAATATCCACATGATCGGGATTGACCGCCCTGTTGATGCCGGAAAGGATTTTCTGTTCCTTGTCAACAAACTCTGACTGATGCACCATAACACTCAGGGTGTCAATTCCAGACGGCATATGTTCAAACGAAATATTATAATCCTCAAATACCTGGAGCACCTTTCTGCCAAAACCAACTTCGGCGTTCATCATATCCTTTTCAATATTGATTGAAGCAAAACCTTTCTTTCCCGCAATTCCGGTAATGGTATACTTTGCTTTCTGGCAGGTATTTCCTACAATCCATGTTCCCTCATCCTCGGGCTTGTTCGTATTTCTGATATTGATGGGAATGCCTTCTTTGCGCACAGGAAAAATCGCGTCCTCATGAAGCACGCCCGCACCCATATACGAAAGCTCTCTGAGTTCTCCGTAGGTAATGATATCGATTCCTTTCGGAGTATTAGTATTACGGGGGTCTGCAATCAGAA
>JAIEDW010000181.1 GCA_029067805.1 Lachnospiraceae bacterium | reverse complement strand
GGAAAGGGAAGAGGAAGGAAGTCGCAAAAGGAATAAAGATCAGGAAAAGGATTTCTGTGTTCGGTTTTGAGGGAACAATCTCAATAAAGTAAAATGGCGAAGTAGCTCAGCTGGCTAGAGCACACGGTTCATACCCGTGGTGTCGAGGGTTCAAGTCCCCCCTTCGCTATTATTTTATTGTTTTAGAAAATTGCTTGACTTTATACTACAAGCATGGTATAATCACCCTAGTATTCATTTAGAACTATTTGCTGACTCATTCTGCCAATTATTCCATTTGGATTGCAGGGTGAGCTATTTTTTTGAAAGAGTTTTTTATAACTTCAGCTTTTTAGGAATAAAGACGAATACGCAAATATTTATAATGGAGGTTCTAAAAATGAACAACGGTACAGTAAAGTGGTTTAACGCTCAAAAGGGTTATGGTTTCATCACAAATGAAGGTACAGGAGAAGATGTTTTCGTACATTTCTCAGCGATCAACACAGATGGATACAAAACTCTTGAGGAAGGTCAGAAGGTGGTTTTTGACATCGAGCAGGACCCGAAGAACAGCGCTAAGCTCAGAGCAGCGAACGTTACCATCGCTTAAGACAGTGTAGGATACGTTTGATAAGATGTCAGTCCGGCCATTACAAATATTTGTTGTAAATATAAGCAGGATGCGTCTTGCAGAGTAAGATTAGAGCCTAAAAAATCCCCGTAAATATACAGGGATTTTTTTAGTGGATATATAAGTTTTAAAGCAGTTTGTCAATTCGTTCCATCGCTTCGATTGTGTTTTCGCGATTGCCAAAAGAAGTGAGGCGGAAAAATTTTTGACCGTTTTTGCCGAAACCGGCACCGGGCGTTCCGACTACCTGCGCATTGTTCAAGAGGTAGTCAAAGAAATCCCATGAATCCATATCGTTTGGACACTCAAACCAGATATACGGGGAATTGACGCCGCCGAAATAACGGATGTTTTTCTTAGCGAGCGCATCGGCGATAATACGAGCATTTTCTTGATAATATTGAATGTTTTCTTTGCATTGTGCCATGCCTTCCACAGAGAAAGCTGCTGCTGCGCCTTTTTGCACAATATAAGATACGCCATTGAACTTTGTTGTCTGACGGCGGTTCCACATAGCGTTCAAGGATAGTTCAGCACCGTTTGATGCATTGAATTTCAGCGCTTTTGGAACGATGGTGTATCCACAGCGCGTTCCTGTGAAACCTGCGGTTTTTGAGAGAGAACAAAATTCAATCGCACAGTTTTTTGCACCCTCTATAGCAAAGATGCTTCTTGGAAGCGTTTCGTCGGTAATAAAGCATTCATACGCAGAATCGTAGAGAATAATGGCATCGTTTGCAAGCGCGTAATCCACCCATTCTTTTAACTGCGCTTTGTTGTAAGCGGCACCTGTGGGATTATTTGGAGAACATATGTAGATAATATCTGCATGGACGTTTTTATCCGGCATAGGAAGGAAATTGTTCTCAGCTGTCGCGTCCAGATATGTGATATTTCTGCCGTTCATGATATTGGTGTCGACATAGACCGGATAAACGGGATCAGGAATCAGGATCACGTTGTCTTTGGCAAACAGATCCGTGATATTTCCCGTGTCACTTTTAGCACCGTCGGAAACAAATACTTCGTCTGCGGCGATGGAAACGCCGTTTCGCTTGTAATAATCAACAATCGCCTCGCGCAGAAATGCATAACCTTGTTCAGGTCCATATCCTTTAAATGTTTCCGCTTTTGCAAGTGCGTCCACACCCTCATGAAGCTGTGCGATCACTTCGGAGCCGATTGGAAGAGTGACATCACCGATTCCAAGACGGATCACTTTTTTGTCGGGATTTGCCGCTGTGTAATTGTTTACGCGATGCGCAATCTCCGAGAAAAGATAGCTTTCTTTTAGATTTAAGTAGTTTTCGTTTAATTTTGGCATAATATAACTCCTTTTTGTTATGATAAAAATAGTTGTCCTTATTAGAAACACTAAAATAATCATATACGCATTTGGAATATTTGTCAATGGTACAGGCGAAACTATAATGTTACTGGAATGGAGTGAACAGTAACACTATAACTTTATAGAAATTCTATAAAATCGAACTTGCATTCTGCCATGGAGTATGGTAAGTTTAATCGGGGGACGGATAAATAGGAAGGAGCATGGTTATAAAATGTTTGAACGTGAAATTTCAGACGCCAGGAGAGTGGTTAAAGAATTTTTGGAGCAAGCGAATTTAAAAGAGGGAAATCTTGTTGTGATAGGCTGCTCTACAAGTGAGATCTCGTCCGAGCGCATTGGTTCGCATTCGAGCGCTGAGCTTGGCGAGGCGGTTTTTATGGCGATGTATGAAGAATTAAAACGAGAGGGACTCTATGTGGCGACACAGTGCTGTGAACACTTAAACAGGGCACTGATCATGGAGGAGGAAGCAGCGCAGAAGTACGGTTATGAGATTGTGAACGTGATGCCGATGCCAAAGGCGGGCGGTTCGTTTTCCACCGCGGCATGGAAGCATATGCCAAATCCTGTGGCGGTAGAGCATATACGGGCACATGCGGGAATTGATATCGGGGACACGCTCATCGGAATGCATCTTAGAGATGTGGCTGTGCCGTTAAGGATAGCAGATCCGCTGATTGGCGGCGCTCATATCGTATGCGCGCGCACCAGACCGAAGTATATCGGCGGGGAACGGGCACATTATCAAGAAGAAATTTCATGAAGGAGAAAGAATTTGAAAAAATGTCTTTTCTTATTGATACATTGTGTGTTATAATCGGTATAGTTGTAATGTAATGTATTATGTCCACTTATTTTGAAGGTGGTTACGGAAACGAAAGGGGCGTAAATGTCACAGGAGCAGGAGAGCGTAGAACAGGAAAGTACGGCGCTTGAAGAGGATATAACAGAAGAATATGTTGTTGACAGCAAAAATACAGGCAATATAGGGAATACCGTTCTGCTGATAGTGACGTTTATGGTGTTGTGCATCTGCACAATACTCTTGGTGTTGGTGATTAACTTAAATAAAGAAGTGGGGAACATCAATGCAAAGCTTATGGCGCTTCAGGAGTCGGGTCAATATACAGCAGTCGATGTACAGAGCAATAATATTTCCGATATCAGCAGCGAAGACATAGATGAGGATGAGGCAGCGGATATCGTGGCAGCGGCAGCAATCGAAAACCAAATTGTTTGGGGCGAAACCGAAAACAGAAGTGAAGGAATCAAGAGAGTTTATCTTACTTTTGATGATGGTCCGAGTCCCAATACCGACAGAATACTTGATATTTTAAAAGAGTATGATGTCAAGGCAACTTTTTTTGTGGTAGGTAAGGAGAATTATACCGACCAGTATAAGCGTATCGTTGATGAGGGACATACCCTGGCGATGCATTCGTACAGTCATGTGTATAAGGATATATACAGTTCACTTGATGCGTACAAGCAGGATTTAGGTGAACTGCGCACCTTTTTATATGAACTTACGGGAGTCGAATGCAATATCGTGCGGTTTCCCGGAGGGAGCAGCAACACGATCAGCAAGGTGGATATGCATACACTGATTGATTATCTTGACAGCGAGAACATGGTGTATTTTGACTGGAATGTTTCAAGCGGTGACGCATCGGGAACATACAGGAGTGCCAATCAGATTGCGTCGAATGTTTTGGGCAATATTGACAAATATAATAATGCAGTGGTTCTGATGCATGACGCAGCTGAAAAGAATTCTACGGTGGATGCGCTTCCGACGATCATAGAAACAATATTGCAGTCGGAGGACACGGTACTGTTACCGATTTCAGAGGACACGGTAAAAGTGCAGCACATACGTTGAAGCAGCGCATAAGCGCTTTAGAATAATAAAAGTGAAGGAGATTATACAATGGGTTTTTTCCAGGATTTAAAGCAGGATTTATCACAGACAGTAACAGATATGAATGTTGACGAGCCAGTGGGCGATATCGGTCTTGATGCAGATATGTCTACTTCATCAGAGGACTTGTTTGGCAATGTTGCGGAGGGAGATTTCGAGGATCTCGAAGCGATGTTGGAAAAGGAGGCGGCAGCGCTCAGCGAAGAGCCTGTTGTGCCGTCGGAGGAAACAGTATCTGAAGCAGTGTCTGAGGACTTGAGTGAAACGCAGCAGACGGATATGGCAGAGGAAGAGCCGGAAACCGCACCTGAGGAGGACATGTCGGTAATAGAGGAAACAGCAACAGATGCGGGCGCTGATGTGCCTGTCGAAGAAGAAAAGAATGAGATAAGTGAGGCGGATGCGGAAATGGAAATGGAAATGGAAGAATTATTAAACGAGGTAGAACAAAATATAGAGGAGCAGACATTTATGGACGCTGCACCACAGGAGGAAGCACAGCCTAGCTTAGAGCCTAGCGTGGCGGCATCGACGGATACGGCAGTGATCACTGCAGGCATGAATATCACAGGTGATGTGACAAGCAGCGGAAATATGGATTTAATTGGAAATATTACGGGTAATATTGAGATTCTCGGAAAACTCAATGTAACGGGCGGTATCACAGGTAATTCATCGGCAGCCGAGATTTATGCGGAATCTGCACAGATTAACGGTGAGATTAAGAGTAAGGGAAGCGTCAAGATTGGACAAAGCTCCGTTGTGATTGGAAACATCTTTGCGACGAGCGCAGTGATTGCCGGTGCCGTAAAGGGAGATATTGACGTGCATGGTCCCGTTATTTTGGATACATCGGCGATTGTGATGGGTAACATTAAATCGAAATCTGTACAGATTAACAATGGTGCGGTTATCGAGGGTATGTGTTCACAGTGCTACGCAGATGTCAGCCCGACTTCGTTCTTTAACGATGTTAAGAAGAACAGAAAACAGCAATAATAAAAATAACATCAGTTATTTCGTTGGAGATGGGGCGGCATCATGAAAAATAATTCCATGAAAAGAATTTTACTGAAATTAAGCGGTGAGGCACTTGCGGGAGAGAAAAAAACAGGATTTGACGAGCAGACAGTGATGTCGGTGGCGCGTCAAGTCAAGGAGATTACCGACAGTGGAGTGCAAGTGGGAATTGTCATTGGCGGAGGAAATTTCTGGAGAGGAAGAACCAGTGAAACGATTGACCGCACAAAGGCAGATCAGATCGGAATGTTGGCGACGGTCATGAACTGTATTTACACGTCGGAAATCTTTCGATTTGTCGGTATGGATACGGAAGTTTTTACACCGTTTCAATGTGCCGCTTTCACAGAGCTTTTCTCGAAAGATAAGGCATTGGAGGCGCTTCAGAAAGGAAAGGTTGTATTTTTTGCAGGCGGTATCGGGCATCCTTATTTCTCAACGGATATGGGAACAGTGCTTCGGGCTGTGGAGATTGAGGCGGACATGATAT
>JAIEDW010000180.1 GCA_029067805.1 Lachnospiraceae bacterium | reverse complement strand
AACAATCCCAGATTTCTATCCGGACCGTATTGTTCCCTTCCCGCAGACAGGAAAGCGGCACTCTGTAATAGGACGTATTCCAGTCACGATCAAGTCCCGTCAGCGTACCAATCCTTACATCATTGATAAACAGCTTGTCATACTCCGCCCAATCCCTGCCTAATCCCCGCCAGTTCACATCATAGGTGCGCACGGCGATATAGCAGTTCTGTGTGGGCAGCATTCCCTCCGGAATAAAAATATTTGCTTCAATAGGATGACAAGAGCTATATGAATACACATATTTATCCATATCGCCGTCCGGCTTCCCTGTGCCGGCATTGTTCTCATTGTCTGTCGTGGTCAGATAGGTGCCCGGATGTGTCTGCGCTGCCGTCCTCGCCGCTGCCCTTCTGGGTGCGCCTGCTGCCTGCGCTGCAAGGGAAGGGTCTTCCTTCAGAATGTCCTCCTCCGTCAGCAGTTCGGGATAATCCTGTAAGCCTGCCATCATGCGCTCATACTGCTCCTGCGTAAGCTGCTGTCCCTGAAATTCCACCGTCACCGTGATCTGTGGCAGGCTTACGCCGTCCGCCAGGGCATAGCTCTCCGGCAGAACGGGCGTGAAGGTATAGACGCCTTCTGTGTCCTTGTCGTATTTCGGATTAGACTGCCATGTGATACCCTCTATCGTGACAGATTCTTCTTGTGTTCCCGAATCCTGTGTATTCTCTAAAATATTTACTGTTACCACATTTTCTGCATTATATTTTTCCATTGTAACAGTATGGAGTTCCTCCGTTACGTTGTTCCCATTATTCGAATCGGTCTTTTCTCCGTCAGCGGGGTCCTCCTGCTTTCCCTCTTCTGTTTTTATTTCTTCGATATCACCGTCTTCGTCATCTGCCTCGTGGGTGTCGGTGTCCTCGTTTTCTTTGTCTTCTTCGCCGAGGTTCTCGTTATCATCTTTATTACGGTCGTCATCGTCCTTATTCTGATCCCCGGCATCCGGTTTCGTTTCTCCCTCCGTGGCGTCGGACTTTGTTTCTCCCTCTGTGTCGTCGGGCTTTGTTTCTCCCTCCGTGGCATCGGTTTTCGTTTCTTCCTCCGTGTTGTCCTCTGCCTCCACGGTCACATATGCCTCCAGCGTATCGGGCAGTGTCAATTCTTCTACCGGCGTCCCCATAGGCACAGTCTGTCTGCTGATTTCCTCCGGCAGCTCGGCAAAGCCGAATATCGACATGACCTCATCCTCTCCACGCATCCCCGCCGCAAAAACGGACACGTTTTCCGGTATGTTGGGATAAGTTGTGATCAGCAGACAAAAACAAAGCATGACTGCCCCAATCCGTAACCTTTTCTTTCTCCTTGATTTCATCCATGAGCGTTGTTCATCCATAATTATACCTCCCTGTTATACATCTACCTACCGCAAAATTGTTGCAAAATTTCAAAACCGAAAGCTTCAAAACTGAAAATTTCGAAAATTGTTAATTTTTTTATATTTTAGTAACTATGTATTATAATAAAAAAATACTTAAAAAAGTGATTTTGGCATAATTGGTTGGTTTTTAGGCAGATTTGGTCAAAACTTCGCACCTATTTCGTGCGTTCTGTAATTTTGTTGATATGAAGTCATGGCGAAGGCGTCGGGAGGGGGGAATGACACCTTCACCATGTGTTACTATAACAAAAAAACCGCTTAAAAAGCGGTTTTTGGCAGATTTGGCGGTTTTTTAGGCAAATTTGGTCAAAAAATATTTCAAAAACCTATTGACAGGTCTACAGATTCAAGACCGCACAGGCGGAACAGACATCCTTTTCTATCTTGTAATCCAGATCGCCGTCATATTTCTGACAGACGGAAAGGATGCCGGAAATACCGATACTTTTTCCCGCAGGGTGACTGCCGGAAAGTTTCAGTTTATCAGAGCAGGTATTATTACAAACGATGAGTAACAGATTTTTTTTCAGCCGGATATGGATTTCCATACATGGTTTTTCTTTCCCTGACTCCTGGCATCCGTGCAGGGCATTTTCCAGCAGATTTCCCAAAAGGGCGATTAGATCAATCTCCCGTATCTTTAGTTCTTTCGGGACATTACATTGTACCAAAAAGGAGATGCCGCCTTCCTCTGCCTTGCCCGCATAGGCGGAAAGAATGCTGTTTATTGTCTGGTTTTCAGAGTACCTCTTTACTGTAGCTTCCGAGATTTCAGTGTTGTATTCCCCGATATAGGCAAGAATGGCAGAAGTATCGCCTGTTTTTGCATATTCCGCAATCGTATTAATGTGGCGCCGCATGTCATGCCGTAGCCTGCGGTTCGCCTCCTCTGCTTTTTGCAGGACAGACAGCTGGTTAGAAAGATATTCTGCGTTCTGGCGGACTAATGCCGCCTCAGCATCCTTTTTCATGTAACTGATATTGCTGAAAACAACGCCATATACGACACACATAAGAAAGCTGACTGCGGCAAACGCCAAAAACAGATACGCATCCGGTATGGCATTCCTTGCATTCAATACACTCACCACAGCCTGTAACAGATAGAACAATAGAGCGATCAACGCCGGATTCCACCATCTTTTACCGCTGTCCATCAGAGAACGTACGATTACTGCCGCATATTTCTTATACAGAGCCGACACCGGCAGTAATATCATACTGCGCAGCACAATTGCCACATAATATCCCGCCACTTCAGAAATTTGTGGCAAAAATAATTTAACTATCAATTTCAATGAATTGTCCAAAACAGAAAACAAACAGAGGTAAGTGATAAACAGAAAACACTTTTTGGGAAAACCGTCCTGTGAGACAATGCATGAATAAAGAAACACTTCCGCTACGATTCCCATATATGCAAAAAAAGTAATCCATGCCCCTTCTGTATATCCATAACCCATCAGGCTGACAAATACAACTGAAAATATACAGCTATAAAGCACAAATTTCTTCTTGGAATATCTGTGTTCTGCCATATGATAAATTACGATCACATGACACAGCGCCGTAAGAAACAGTCCCGGAAGCCGGTATAATCCGCTCATTTCAACGCCTCCTTCCGGCAGAAATCCATATATATTTTCTGCACTTCTTCACTGCTCCTTCTCGGAATCGAAATTTTAACGCCGTTAAACATTTCCAAAGTATTTCCAGAAATCCTCCTCGCAAAAGCAAGGTTCACGACATAAGATGCTCCCACTTTGATAAATCCAGAATACTTCTGCAGTTCCTCGAACATCTGCGATAATTTCATGCGCAGCTTAAGAAGCTCGCCGGAAGAAAGATTGATCAGCAGATAGTGGTTTTGCGATTCTATTGATACGATTTCCGTTACGCAGACCCGATACATACCATCCACACAGGCAAGGGAAAGGAAATCCCGGTCCTCTGTTTTCCTGACCGCACGGGCAAGGGCTTCGTTGAACTGTTCCTGCGAAAATGGCTTGACCAGATAATGAGTGGCATTCAGCGCAAACGCTGTTACCGCATATTCGTCGCTGGTTGACAGAAAAACAATACCCATATCAGGGCATTTTGCAAGCATCTCCTCCGCGACATCCGTTCCTAGAACACCTGGCATACAAATGTCCAAAAGAGCGATATCATATGTTTTTCCTTTTTCCACTGCATTTAAGATATCAATCGCCGAAACATATTCATCAATATCAAAGCGCAACTCAGGATGTGCCTTTGCATAAGTATCTAAAGCTGCACGGATTGTTTCCAGCTCATTTTGTATATCATCGCATATTGCTATCTGCATGCTATTTCCTGCTTTCTCTAAAATGTGCCTGTTTTTTTAATTTCTCCAGTGACCCCTTACTGCCCTTTGTTATGGTTCTGCTCACAAATTTTTGTGCCTACAGCTGGAACTGCGAGGTAATGTCCGACAGCTGCCGTGCGAAAACCTTCTCGCTTGACGTCTTACGAAAGGCTTCAGCCGTGAGGTCAACAACATCCGTTGTCTTTTTAGCAATATCGGAGATACCCGCGGAACAATCACTGATATTGTTATTGATGTCCGACATCGTGCCGGTAATCTCATCAATAAAATGTTTCAGCTCCAGAACCTCATCGTTCGCCTGATTCATAAATTCCTCAATGGATTCGGCTACCGCGCTATAGTCATCGCTAGACTGCATGAAATCGTTGTAATCATTCATCACCTTATGCTCAAGAAAATCCAAGGCATCTATCAGGCATCCCTTCAAAGTCTCCACGGACGAATTGACATCATTTACGATTGCAGAGATATTTGCACCAGCCTTTGTGGACTGTGCTGCAAGTGTGGCAATTTCGCTGGCAACAACGCCAAAGCCTTTTCCCTCCTCCCCGGCTCTTGCCGCCTCGATCGAGGCATTCAGGGAGAGCAGGTTCGTCTGATCCGCGATATCCTGGATGGCATTTGCAAGTTCGTTAATCTGAGCTGCCTTCTGCGCTTTTATAATTGCATCCTGTGAGGTTTTCTGTATTTTATCATACACCCGGAAAGTCTCTTCCCTGGAAGCGCCAGTTCTCTCATGGATGAGCGCACTCTTTTTGCGCGCATCCGCAGAAAGCTGCGTCCCTGCAAGGATGTGCTCGGCAACAGCTGCTGCATTTCTGTTCATGCCCTTAACATGGTCTGTGACAGATTCCATGGATGCGGATGTCTCCTCCATGACAACTGCCATTTTCTGGTTAATGGCGGAATTGTTGGCAGAAGCCTCATTCACTCCCTCTGAAATCTCATAGAGGGAGTCCGAATCCTCCACCAGCTTGTCTGAAATGTAGTTCAGCTCCGAAACGATGCCCAGCAATCGGTTCTTCATGTGAATGACTGCACTGCCCATCGTGCCGACCTCATCATGCGTGACCGGAATCGCGCAGTCATCCTGCATATTCAGCTCCGAGATGGAATTGATGACAGATGTCAACGCCCTGATCGGCCGCGTAATCATCTGCGTGACCAGGATCGCAACGCCAAGAGCCGCCAAAAGCAGCGCCAGCCCTATAATCACACATATAGCCGCAATATCATTGACAGGTTTCATGACATCCGCTTTATCTGCCTGCACGAATATAACCCAGTCATTGACCGTGCACATAAAGGCAATATAAATTTCTTTGCCGTCCACCGTACATTCCCTAACATCCGCAGTCGTAATCATACCTGTCTGCAGTGTAGCCAGAACATCCTGGATTACAGCATTTCCCTCAATCTGCTGACCGATCATCGCAGGATCATCATGGTACAGGTACGTCCCCTGTGTATCCACCAGATAAGCCTTGCTTGACTGCATGGTATTAATTCCTACATTATTCAGAACATAATCTAATCTCTTAAGTCCCACATCCATGTTGCTTCTCTCGGTATCGCTGTAAAAACATTCATACAGCGTGTCCGAGGCGCTGACGCAGGTATCGTACAAATAGCT
>JAIEDW010000018.1 GCA_029067805.1 Lachnospiraceae bacterium | reverse complement strand
ATACGATATTGGGAAAGCAAAAGTAACGATTGCGACGCAGACTTATACAGGCAGTGCAATCGAGCCGGATTCAAACACGGGAGTTGCAGTCAAGTATAATGGATATGTGGATGGATTGATACAGAATGTGCATTATGAAATTACAGGATATGACAACAATACGCAAAAAGGTACGGCAACACTGTATCTGAGAGGAAAGGGCGATTTTTGCGGAACAAAGGCTGTCAGATTTAAAATTAAGACAAAGCGTTTTCGATGGTGGTGGCAAAACGAATAAGATGAAAACAGATAATACAAACCCGGATGAAAAATATATGAAAGACGCCTACCGACAGGCAAAAAAAGCGTATGCACTGGGAGAAGTACCGATTGGATGCGTGATTGTGCATGACGGGAAAGTGATTGGCAGAGGCTACAATCGCAGAAACACAGACAAAAATACACTTGCCCACGCGGAGATTACGGCAATCAGACGTGCGAGCAAAATAATCGGCGACTGGCGTCTGGAGGATTGCACGATGTATGTCACCCTTGAGCCGTGCCAGATGTGCGCGGGAGCGATTGTACAGGCGCGTATTCCGCGCGTTGTGATGGCATGCATGAATCCGAAAGCGGGCTGCGCAGGTTCTATTTTAAATGTTCTTGATATGCCGGAATTTAATCATCAGGTGGAAGCAGTGCGTGGTGTGATGGAGGAGGAATGCGCGGCGCTGTTAAAGACGTTTTTTAAGGAGCTGCGTATCCGAAACAAACTCGAAAAAGTGGAAAAACTTGATATTTCCTCTTTATAATGCAGTCGGAATATGCTAAACTAAGGAAGCGCTGATGAAAGCATTTTCCTAAATATATTATGAAAAAAGGAGATTGTGCATGGACGAAATTGCGGTACTGATACCATGTTATAATGAAAGTAAGACCATCGAGAAGGTAGTAAAGGATTTTAAGGCGGCTTTGCCAAATGCCACGATTTATGTGTATGACAACAATTCAAAGGATGGTACGGACGAAATTGCCAAAAAAGCGGGAGCGGTTGTGCGTTATGAGTATCAACAGGGAAAAGGAAACGTGATTCGACGCATGTTTCGGGAGATTGACGCAAAGTGCTATATTATGACAGACGGTGACGACACATATCCTGCGGAGGAGGCGTCAAAGCTCTGCGAGGCGGTTCTGGAGCGAAATGCGGACATGGTCGTAGGGGACAGGCTTTCCTCTTCCTACTTTGAGGAGAATAAGCGTCCGTTTCATAATTTTGGGAATTCTTTGGTAAGAGGTGCGATCAACAGCATGTTTAAAAGCGATATCCGCGATATTATGACAGGATACCGCGCGTTCAGTTACCAGTTTGTGAAGTCGTTTCCCGTGCTCTCCAAAGGGTTTGAGATTGAAACGGAGATGAGTATCCATGCGATTGACAAAAATATGCGCGTGGAGAACGTGATCATCCAATACCGAGACAGACCGGAGGGAAGCGAGTCAAAGCTGAACACTTATTCCGACGGAATCAAGGTGCTGATGACGATTGCAAAGCTTTATAAGAATTATAAACCAATGAAGTTTTTTACATGGATTGCGGCAATTCTTGCGCTGATTTCGACAGCGTTTCTTGCGCCTGTTCTGGGAGAATATTTTTCAACAGGCTATGTGGACAGGTTCCCGACGCTGATTGTCTGCTGCTTTGTGTACCTTGCGTCGATGCAGTCATTCTTTGCGGGACTGATGCTTTCGACTATGAACCAGAAAAACAGACAGGATTATGAGATGAATTTGATTTATCTCGATACGGAATACAAGAGTAAATTATGATACCAATGAATTATGTGGTCTTTGATATAGAAACCACGGGACTCAATCCAAAATACGAAAAAATAATAGAGCTGGGTGCTGCAAAAGTACGTGACGGCAAGGTGGTTGACACTTTTTCAACGTTTGTCAATCCGGGGAAAAGTCTGCCGGAGCGCATCAAGGAACTTACGGGGATTTGTGACACGGATGTCATAAATGCCCCTTACATAGAGGAAGTGCTTGATTTGTTTATTGATTTTGTGGGTGACGATATCCTTTTGGGGCACAATCTAATCTTTGATTATTCGTTTGTAAAAAAGGCGGCAGTAAACCAGAAAAAAACCTTTAATCGTAACGGAATAGACACGCTCAAGATCGCGCGGCGTTTTCTGAACGATTTGGAGAGCAGAAATCTAGGATTCTTATGTGAGCATTACCAGATACAACTGCAAGCCCACAGGGCGCTCAATGACGCACTTGCCACGCACGAGCTGTATCAGCGGCTGGCAGCGGATTTTGCAGAGAAAGACGCGGCTTTGTTTCAGCCGCAAGAACTTGTGTACAATGTAAAAAAGGAAGGACCGATCACGCCAAAGCAGTACGAGCTTTTATTAAAACTTGCAAAGCAGTACCGCCTTGAAACCTGTTCAGGTGAGAGCGCTGAAGATATCATATTAAAGCCCGTCGGGAATGTGACGACGGAAAGCCTTGACATCAAAAGGCTGACGAAAAACGAGGCGAGCAGGCTTATCGATCATATTCTTTCAGCTTTTGGACGATCGAATCCTTCATCAAGGAGTTGATGGATTGCGCGCTGTCTATCAGAGCGCCAATTTTTTCCGGCGTGCCGGCTTCGGTATATAAGTCCGCTAAAAGATAGTAGGATTTGCTGACATCGGTACCTGTGGAAACGGCAAACTCCAATGTCGAGATCGCGAGCGCATCGTTTCCGCATTCGTGAAGCTGTTGCGCAAGTTTTTGTAAGAGCGTCACAAGGTTTGTGTAATGTAAATCGAAATCCGTTAATATAGTAATATTAGCGGTGCCGTATTCTAATTTTAAATCCGTATTTGTGTAGCCCGTCAAATTCACGATCTGGTATTCGGACAAGTCGTTTAAATCTTTGATGGTGGTGTTTAACGCTTCCGTCGCGGCAGCGGGCTTCATATGCAGAAGCTCTTCGGGAATGGTGATATAGTTTAGACCGTCAAGGGACTTTCTTCTTGTAAAGTTGGCGCGTCTTTCCCGCTCCCAAAACTCGGTTTCCCGCTGTTCTTCAATACGGTTCGTTCGCTTAAGTGCGAAAAAAAATACAATTGAGAAGATTAAAAAGCTTGTAATGATGATAAAATTCATATATAATATCCTTTCAGAAAAGGGGTGTACAGCACATGATGAATATGAATAAGAAAAAAACTCAACGTACGATCGCGGCTGTTATTGCTATTATTCTGGTACTCTGTATGATAGTGCCTTTAGTTGTAAGCAGCGTCGCGGGCGCTTTTTGATGAAAAAACGATTCGCAAAGCTCTTTTGATATTATAATATATTGTCTATACAGATGACAAGTTCTTTTAAAGGGCAATGCATTAGATTTTGACAGAAAAAAGGAAAGGAGCGCTTACTATTATGAAAAAACAGATAAAATGGTTGTGTGTGGCTGTGCTTGTGTTTGCGCTGGCGGGCAGCTTGGGAAATGCGACCGTACAGGCAAGAGAAGAAAACAGTGCGATACTGAACGGAATTTATATCGGTGAAGTGGATCTTTCGGGAATGACTGTCGATGAGGCGAATGCAGCGGTCAATCAGTTTGTGGAAGGCTTAAAGAGTAAAAATGTCACATTTGGCGTGGCAAATGATTGTTATGTGGCAGTTACGGCGGGCGATCTGGGACTGAAATGGGAAAATACGGATGTGCTGACAGAGGCGGCATCTCTTGGAAAAAAAGGAAATTTTATTAAGCGTTACATGGCAATACAGGATTTAAAGAAGGGCAACAAGGTCTATGATCTTGCGCTGTCCCTTGATGAAGCTGCCGTGAGAGCAGTGCTTGAGGAGCAGTGCGCGGAGTACAATATTCCGGCGAAAAATGCGACTATGCGGCGTGTTGACGGTAACCTTGAGATTGAGGACGGTCAGACGGGCGAAGCAGTTAATGTAGAAGAATCATTGGCAAAAATAACGGACTATATTGCAAATGAATGGAATCAAGAAGATGCATCGATTGATCTGGTGGTGGAAGTGACTGAGCCGCGGGGAAGCGCAGAGGAGCTTTCCAAGCTTACGGATACGCTCGGAACATTTACTACGAGCTATTCCACGAGCAGTTCCGCACGGTGTAAGAATGTGGAGAATGGGTGCAGACTGATTGATACGACAATTCTCTATCCGGGAGATGAGTTTTCAACGTATGAAACGATTAAGCCCTTTACGGAGGCGAATGGCTATTATCCGGCAGGTTCTTACTTAAACGGAAAGGTAGTAGAGAGCTTGGGCGGCGGTATCTGTCAGGTTTCGACGACATTGTACAATGCGGTTCTTTTGGCGGAGCTTGAGGTTACGGAGCGAAACAATCATTCCATGATCGTGACGTATGTAAAACCTTCCATGGACGCGGCGATTGCCGAGTCGGCGGGAAAGGATTTTAAATTTAAAAATAATTTTAGCAATCCAATTTATATAGAAGGACATACTGAGGGAAAGCAGATTACCTTTACGATTTACGGTGTGGAGGAGAGAAGTGCAAGTCATCAGGTTCGGTATGAAAGCGAAACGCTGTCCGTTACACAGCCCGACCATGAGGTGATCACGCCGTCGGACAGCCAGGGAATCGGATATTTTGATGTACAGTCGGCACATGTCGGATATACGGCGCAGCTTTGGCGGATCATTGAGGAAAACGGTGTGGAGGTCAGCCGTGAGGTAATCAACAGCAGCGCCTACAAGGTATCTCCGAGGACTGCCATAGTGGGCACGGCTACCGATAATCCTGCATATGCGGCTCGTATGCAGGCTGCAATCGCATCAGGAAGCATTGATACCTGTAAAGCGGAGGCAGCGGCGATTAAGGCAGAGATTGAAGCACAGTCACAGCAGCAGGCGCAGCTTGATGCGTATTACCAGGCATTGCAGCAGCAACAGCTTCTGGAACAACAGCAGGCGCAGCCAACCCCATAACATAAGAATACGAATTCGTGTTCAAAAAAAGAAGGGCATGATTTTTAAGATGAATTACGGAAAACTGAACGAAGATATTTATGAGCGTTCGGTCGTTAAAGTGATTAAGACAAATGCAAAGGAAAACAAACAATTTTACAATGGCGCAGAGATAGGGGATTTCTGCGCCATTTTCCCTTGTAAACAGATTAATGGTTTTGCAAGTGCGCAAGCAACGGCGGGCGGGAAAAATGCCGTTCTAAGAGCCTATGAGGCGGCGTTGAACGTCATTGTGGCAAGGGGAGCGTTTGATTGTGCAGACAATAAGGCGTATGCGGACATATCCCTTTTTATTCCCGCAAAGACGCGTGAGATCAAGGTGCGTGAGATGCTTGCGGAGGCGGTACAGCGGGCGGACGAACTGCGGCTTCCGATTGCAAACGTGAATGTGCAGATCATGCCGTGGGTGGGAATGGAAACCGCAAATTGTGTCGTTTATACGGCAATGCATGATTGGGTGAAAAAAAAAGGCGCGGCGCCGGGGGACGATATCGTGATGACGAAATGGATTGGCTTGGAGGGTACCGCGTTGATTGCAAGGAGCAGTTTCGATAAGCTTAAGACGCATTATCCGACAGATCTTGTGGAGGATGCGGCAGATTTTCTAAAGTATCTTTCTGTGATGCCGGAGGCTGCCACCGCCGTGAAGTCCGGCGCAAGTTATCTGCAGGCAGCGAGAGAAGGCGGCATTTTTGGCGGACTTTGGGAGTTAGCTGCAAATAACAACGTCGGACTGGTCGTAGACTTGAAAAGCATACCCATAAGACAGGAAACCGTTGAGGTATGCGAGTATTTTGATTTCAATCCCTATGAGCTTATGGCGGGAGGAAGTTTGTTGATTACATGCCCAAACGGAGGCGATTTGGTGAAAAAGCTTGCGGATTGCGGTATTTTTTCGGCAGTGATCGGAAAAATCACAAAGGGCAATGACAGGCTGATCTGTCACGAGGGCGAAAACAGATTTCTCGAGCCAGTACGGGGAGATGAAATATATCGATATTATACAACGCCAGTATCATGGCGGAAATAATAATGAAGTTCGCATTGGAGAAAGGAGTATAGTATTAAAATGAGAGAACAGATTTTAGCAATTATAGAAAAGAACAGCCGGATTGATTTGCGGGAACTTGCGATCATTCTTGGCGTGGACGAAACAACCATTCTCAACGAGATGGAGAACATGGAAAAGGAGGGCGTTATCTGTGGTTACCATACCCTCATCGACTGGGAAAAGACCGATGTGGAAAAGGTGAACGCGCTGATCGAGGTGCGCGTGACACCACAGCGCGGAAACGGTTTCGACAGTGTGGCAGAGCGCATTTACAAGTATCCCGAGGTACATGCTGTGTATCTGATTTCGGGCGGCTATGATTTGCTTGTGACCTTGGAGGGAAAATCGCTCAAAGAGGTGTCGCGGTTTGTTTCGGAAAAACTTTCCATTTTAGATCCAGTCATCAGTACAGCGACGCACTTTATCTTGAAAAAATATAAGGATCACGGCACGATTCTCGGAAAGAAAGAAACAGATGAAAGGATGCAGATAACACCATGAGAAACCCATTATCAAGTACCATTACACAAATAAAGCCTTCGGGCATTCGCAAGTTTTTTGATATTGTAAGTGAAATGAATGATCCGGATGTGATTTCGCTCGGCGTTGGCGAGCCGGATTTTGAAACGCCGTGGCATATTCGTGATGAGGGCATTTATTCCCTTGAAAAAGGACGCACTTTTTATACTTCCAATGCGGGACTTGTGGAGCTTCGTGAGGAGATTAGCAAGTATTTAAAACGAAGATATGATTTAAGTTATGATGCGCGAACAGAGATGCTGGTGACAGTCGGAGGTTCGGAGGCGATTGATATTGCGCTCCGTGCGATGGTTGATCCTGGTGATGAGGTGCTGATTCCACAGCCAAGCTATGTTTCCTATGAGCCGTGTGCCGTGCTTGCGGGGGCGAAGCCTGTGATTATTGAGTTAAAGCATGAGAATCAGTTCCGACTAACCGCACAGGAGTTGGAAGACGCGATTACGGATAAGACAAAGATTTTAATTTTACCGTTCCCAAACAATCCGACGGGCGCGATTATGGAGCGGAAAGACTTGGAAGCAATCGCAGAAGTTATTATCAAGCACGATCTGTTTGTGCTTTCCGATGAGATTTATTCGGAGCTTTGCTATACAGATCATCATGTGTCGATTGCGAATATTCCCGGTATGTGGGAGCGCACGGTGTTAATCAACGGCTTTTCGAAATCCCATGCGATGACGGGCTGGAGACTTGGATATGCGTGCGCGCCGGAGCACATCATTGAGCAGATGTACAAGATTCATCAGTTCTGTATCATGTGTGCGCCGACAACATCACAGTATGCGGCAATTGACGCGATGCGAAACGGTGACGAGGATGTACAGAAGATGCGTGAGTCTTATAATCAGAGAAGGCGTTTTCTGGTACATGCGTTTCAGGAGATGGGACTTGAGTGCTTTGAACCGTTCGGAGCTTTTTATATCTTCCCATGCATCAAAGAGTTTGGCATGACAAGCGACGAGTTTGCGATGAAGTTTTTGGAGGCGGAGAAGGTTGCAGTTGTGCCGGGCACGGCGTTTGGCGACAGCGGGGAAGGTTTCCTTCGCATTTCTTACGCGTATTCGCTTGAAAAGCTTAAAGTTGCGGTTGAACGACTGAATCGCTTTGTCACAAAGCTTAGGGAAAACAAGTGATGAATATTGTATTATATCAGCCGGAAATTCCTGCAAACACGGGGAATATCGGAAGAACCTGCGTCGCGACGGGGACGACGCTGCATTTAATCGAGCCGCTTGGTTTTCGTCTGACAGGCAAGGAGCTGCGCCGTGCCGGAATGGATTATTGGGAACATTTGGATGTGCGGCGTTATATGAATTTTGAAGAGTTTGTCGAAAAAAATCTGAAAAACAATCCCGAGGCAAAAATCTGGATGGCGACGACGAAGGCGAAGAAGGTTTACACGGAAGCGGCGTTTGGCGAGAATGATTTTCTTATGTTCGGCAAGGAAAGCGCAGGGATTCCCGAGGAGATTCTTGTTGAGCATGAAGAAATGTGTATCAGGATACCAATGCTTGATCAGATCAGGAGCCTGAATTTGTCAAACAGCGTGAGTATTGTTTTGTATGAGGCGCTCAGACAGCAAGGTTTTCGGAACATGCAGTTGGAAGGGGCGTTGCATTATCGGGAGTGGAAAGAGTAAATATAATTTGCTTGACCGTGCCCGTGCACGATGCTATAGTTATATATAAAGAACGGTTCGAAACAAAATTACAATAGTGAAAGGACGGGTGCGGATATGTATTATATTGGTGTAGATCTTGGGACT
>JAIEDW010000179.1 GCA_029067805.1 Lachnospiraceae bacterium | reverse complement strand
ATAAACGCTGTCTTTAATTCCGAGAGGAAGTGAAGCGGTCCTCCCAAAAAGGCAACATGTCCGCGAATCGGTTTTCCACATGCAAGACCACTTATGGTCTGATTTACGACAGCTTGAAAGATTGATGCCGACAAGTCTTCTTTTGTCGCGCCCTCATTGATGAGCGGCTGAATATCGGTTTTTGCGAAAACGCCGCAGCGTGCCGCAATCGTATATAAAGAATGATAATTTTTGGCGTATTCGTTTAAGCCCGACGCATCGGTTTGTATCAGCGATGCCATCTGGTCAATGAAAGAGCCTGTACCGCCCGCGCAGATACCGTTCATGCGCTGCTCTACGTTTCCGCCCTCAAAATAGATGATCTTTGCGTCTTCTCCGCCAAGCTCAATCGCAACGTCGGTTTTAGGCGCAAGCTCCTGAAGCGAAGTTGAAACCGCAATAACCTCCTGAACAAACGGCACGCCTAAATGGTTTGCAAGCGTGAGTCCGCCCGAACCTGTGATCATAGGATGAAGCGCAATGTCACCGAGCTTTGCATAAGCGTCCTGCAAAAGGGACGAGAGCGTTTCCCGTATGTTTGCATAATGTCTTTGATAATCCGAAAATAATATATGGTGTGCGGAATCCAGGATAGCGATCTTAACAGTCGTTGAACCGATATCGATTCCAAGTGTATAGAAATTTTTACTCATGAAATACCATACCTTTCTGAAAAATGAAAAACAAACAAGCGTCTGTTTTTTGACCAGTTAAACATACATTTGCTATTATACGACAGCATTTTCAAAAATTCAACATGAAAAGTATATGCAAATTTGGAAAAAATCTCCATAAATCTTATGGAAAATTTACGGTAATTATTAATAGAAAGAAGAAAAAATTAAGAAAAAGTGAAGTCTAAATAAGATTGGTTTACATTTTGGTTTATGAATGCTATACTTGAAAGGAAAATGCAAAAATATCGATGGAGGCGGAGCATGAACTTTTTAAATAAACTCGAACGTAAAATCGGAAGATACGCGATTCCAAATCTTTCCAAATATTTGATATTTGGCTATATATTGGGCTATGTGATTGAATTTGTCAATCCTGCTTTGATTGACTTTATGACGCTGAATCCCTATCTGATCGTTCACGGTCAGGTTTGGCGGCTTGTCACATGGATTGTTATTCCGCCAAGCGGCTTTGACATTATTTGGACATTTGTCATGTTGTACTTTTATTATTCTGTGGGAAACGATCTGGAACGGACGTGGGGAACATTTTACTATAATGTTTATATCTTTATGGGCATGATTTTTACCGCAATCGGAAGTTTTGTGGTGATGGCATTAAGCTATGCGCTGATACCGGAGCTTGCGGAAGAAACAGCGGCATTGTTTTATTTTAATGTAGCATCGTATGATTTTAGCTCATATTATGTAAACATGTCCATTTTCCTTGGGTTTGCGGCGACGTTTCCAGAGGTGCGTGTGCTTTTGATGTTCATTATCCCGATTAAGGTGAAATGGCTGGGGATCGCGTATGCTGCGATGCTTGTATTGGGAATGATACAGGGAAATATTTTTGAGCGTGTTGTCATTGCGACATCGCTTTTGAACTTTGTGGTATTCTTCCTGATGACAAGGAGTGGAATCCGACGTATGATGCCGCGTGAGGTAAAACGAAGACATGATTTCCAAAAGGAAGTCAAAAAAGCGCGTCCGATGTCTGTGGCGAAGCATAAATGCGCGGTCTGCGGCAAAAACAGTGAGGACAATCCCGATGCGGAGTTTCGCTTCTGTTCAAAATGCAACGGAAATTATGAGTATTGTCAAGATCATCTCTTCACTCATACGCATGTTCGATGATGTATGGGATAACAAGTTTGAGAAGAAAAGAAGGAGCAGAATAACAGAATGGATTTCAACCAACAGGCATTTGCGGCAAGTTTGGAGCAATTAAAGGAAACAGCGCGTCTTCAGAAAAATGTGCTTACAGAGGAACAGATTCGGGAAGCGTTTGAGAAGTGGCAGTTGGACGAGAGTCAGTTTGCACTGATTTATGATTATCTGAATAAAAATCATATCGGAATAGATGCGCCGATAGAGGAGGAAACGCTTTCAAGTGAGGACGGAAATTTCCTCGATATGTATTTGGGTGAGCTAAAAGAACTGCCGCATGTGACGGACGGTGAAAAACGGGCAGTTACCATGTCTGCGCTTGCTGGCGACAAAGATGCACAGGCAAAGCTTGTGGAGATTTATCTTCCGAATGTGGTGGAAATATCAAGACTTTATGCGGGTCAGGGCGTTCTGGTTGAAGATCTGATCGGCGAGGGAAATGTGGCGTTGTCTATGGCGGTCACGATGCTTGCGTGCGTCGAGGAGATTGATGAGGTCGAAGGGTTTCTTGTAAAAATGATCATGGACGCGATGGAGGAGCATATCGGAAACGACTCGGACAGCAGAAAGATTGACGAAGACGTGTTGAATCAGGTAAATGAAGTAAACGATAAGGCAAAAGAGCTTTATGAGAGTCTGCTTAGAAAGGTCAGCGCAAAAGAGGTGGCGGACGAGCTTGGCATTTCGGAGGACAAGGTGAACGAGGCGTTGGAGTTTTCGGCAAACCGCATTGATTATATTGAATCAAAGTAATACATGGAGGATATGAATGCAGAATGATGATTTTAAATATGTGATTCAGGACACAAGCAGTGTATATTTTGGCAGGGAACTGACCTATACTGAAATGATGAAAAGGGACGATGTGCCCTTTAAATTCAAAGCAATTATCAATGTGCATATCGCGAAAGATACGGATTTGGATAAAAAAATGGCAGAACATCTTCTTGAAATTGATACAGCTTCTTTTCCGTACAGCATTTTTGAACAGCTAAAGCTTGCAGTGCGGGTGTGTTACAAAACGGAGACAAAAAGCTTTCTTGGGAGAAAAAAGGAAAAGTGGATACATAAAGCGTGTCCCATAAAACAATTCTGTGCGGAATATCGCGATTTGGTGAAGGCGCAGGAAGCGATGATTGAGGATATTTCAGTATCAAAACTTGCGTTGATGGTAATGAATATCGGGTAACAAACGAATTTATTCGTTTTGCAAATATTGTGCTTGGCGCTTGCATACAACAAAAAGCTGACGCTTTTCGTTGTCGTGAATTCGCGGGAAAGGAGTATGGTTATTAAGATGAAAAAAATTGAGGATCTTACATCCTATGAAATCATAGAGAAACGGCAAATCGAGGATATCGGTTCGATGAGTTATCTCTTAAAGCATAAAAAAACGGGGGCGCGGATAGCGCTGTTAAGCAATGATGATGAAAACAAGGTTTTCTATATCGGCTTTCGGACACCGCCGACGGATTCTACGGGAGTGCCGCATATTATAGAACATACGGTGCTTTGCGGCTCGAAGGAGTTTCCCTTAAAAGACCCGTTTGTGGAGCTTGTGAAAGGGTCGCTCAACACCTTTTTAAATGCGATGACTTACAGCGACAAAACTGTTTATCCGGTAGCAAGCTGTAATGATAAGGATTTTCAAAATCTGATGCACGTCTATCTTGATGCCGTATTTTATCCCAATATATATAAGGAAGAAAAAATTTTCAGACAGGAAGGCTGGCACTATGAGATGGAGGACGAGAAAGCCCCCATTACGATAAACGGTGTAGTCTATAACGAGATGAAGGGTGCGTTTTCTTCACCGGACGAGATTAACGATAGGGAGGTCGTCAATTCGCTCTTTCCCGATACGGCATACGGTGTGGAGTCGGGGGGAGATCCCGACGTGATTCCGATGCTTACCTATGAGCAGTTTTTGGAGTTTCATCGCAGATACTATCATCCGTCAAACAGTTATCTCTATTTGTACGGGGATATGGATATGGCGGAGAAACTGGAATGGATTGACGAATATTATCTGAGTAAGTTTGACCGTCTTACGATCGATTCGGCGGTTACCGCGCAAAAGCCGTTTTCAAGTCCTGTGTCCGTGGAAAAAGAATATCCGATTATGGAGGGGGAATCGTTAGAGAACAATACGTATCTCTCCTACAACACAGTGGTTGGCACAAGCCTTGACAGGGAACTTTACTATGCGATGCAGATTTTGGAATATGCAATCTGTTCGGCATC
>JAIEDW010000178.1 GCA_029067805.1 Lachnospiraceae bacterium | reverse complement strand
ATTCATATATTCAATTGAATGTTTTTTTACTTTTTCCTAATTCTGCTTACCAAACTCTCACGTGCAACAACTTTAGTCTTTTCATGTTCCGGTATGATACATTTCTGTCCGGTCTGAGGATTTCTGCCAGTCCTCTCCTTTGCCGTTTTCATCTCAAATCTGCCAAACATTGAAATCTTTACCTTTTCATGTTCACTCATACAATCCATGAGAGTTTCAATAAACAATTCCAATCCTTTCATTGCGTCTTTCTTTTTTATGCTGCCCTTTTCTGCCATTCTGTCCGCGAACTCTTTTTTGTTTACTGCCATTATGTATATGCCTCCTTATTTCCTTACTGAAAAGCCTTTCTTTTTTAGATAATCCATTGCTAATTTCAAAAGCTCACCATTTTCAATGGTTGTTTTCATGGTATCGTCCCAAACATGAGGCGTATTACTGCCTACATCTAATCCCCCATGTAAGCCTTGATTCGCCCATGTTGCCACCTGAAAGCCTAAAGCATTGTAATGGTTGTCCATTGCATCTGTATCAATATATACAGACGCTATAACTTTGTTTCCTACTGCCTTAGGCTTTACTTTAACCGCTGACCGCAGAAAATCATACTGCCTCCTGTATGATTTCGGATCATAACTGTTGTAATATTCTTGCAGAAAATAATTTAGCGTTTCATATACTCGTTCTGCTAACTCATCAACCATTCCAAGCATTACAGGCTGTAATGCCTTTGCTAATTCATCCATGTTTTTTATGTGCTTTGCCATTTCTTCTCTTCCTCTCTGCTGCCTCAACTACAATTACATTCTTTGCGTTGTAATCACTTCTGTCATTTTGGAACGGTTTAAAATATACACAGTATCCGCTTTCTATATATTCACCGTTCAATCTTGTGTGATGAATAAAATATGTGTTACTGTCATCAGCACGAATAAATCCGTATCCTTTGTCTTGAAAATATCTTGTCACTCTGCCGTACAATAATCTTCCTCCTTTTTTGTCAATGAAATCGTTATTTTAAGTTACCGTGTGATATACCTATACAATGCCCTTGTGAGGCACTGTGAGGCTCGTACAGACGTTATAATGGTTTGTGTGTTAGTTTATCGCTATATGATTTCAGGCATCAAAATAAGCCCACTATCAATCATATTGCTATAACTGATAATGGACTTATGCATATGTCCGAATATTTAATTCATATTAAGGCTCTTTAACGTTTTTTCATTTTGTGTAACTTTGGTGTAAATCTGCTAATCACACCTTTAAGAATGCCTTATTTTACGCACCTTCTTGACATAGGAATTTCACCCTGCCCCGAAGAATTTTCTATTTCTTTACTCGTTTATTGTAATACGATACCATGTAGAAATCAAGATATTTTTTCAATCATTACACGCTTATTGCACGCCAAGCTGCGCCCAGCTTGATGCACCGATGTACGGAAGGAAATTGTCTACATTTCCGCCCTTATCCATAATCTTAAATGCATTGTAAGCAGGTTTCTGCGATCCGTCGCTTCTCATCAAACCAACCGCAAGCTTATCCTGTGCTACCTCAATCGGGTTATCAATCACGCTGTTGAACGTAACGCCCTTGATCAACGGATTTGCCTGTATCAGCTTGTACGCATAAACCAGTGCCGCTGCCTGAGTATTCTCGTCAGAACCCAAAGAATTAAAGCCTAACTCAGAAATAAACAGATTTCTTACAGCTCCCGTAGGTGCAAGGAACTCCGGTTTAGACATGTAGTTTGTAACAACTTCCATGTTAGTTGGAATGATCATTCTCGTACTTTCCGTATGATTTACCAATCCGCCGTATCCCGGTGCGGTTGTCCAGAACTTCGTGTGTGTCAAAGGTACCGGATACGGATGGAAAGAAAGTCCCCAGTTGATATTTCCTGTTCTGAGGATTTCTGCATTGAAACCATCAATCACAGGCTTTCCGCCATACGAGCTGCCACCATCATTGTGCAGCCATCTCTGATCGGTACAAATATATACATTCGCACCAAGGTTATGGCTCTTAATCGCGTTGTAGCATACACGGAACTGTTTTGCATATCTTACCGAAAATTCTCCCACTGGTATTTCACCCGCATAATGCCATGAATTGCTGCTGTTTACCTCGTTTCCGATTACATAGTTGTGAATCGAACCGTGCGCGCCGCCATTATAACGCTCTGCGATAAAGGACATGAACGCCTCGAGTTTTTCCTCACCCGACTGGACATCCACATTCACTGCATAGTAATGCGGTTTCACACTACTTGCCAATGCCTCAGGATAAATCATATCCGCTGTTCCCGCACTGTAATCGTTTAAAATTCCCATAACAATGTCTACATTCTGCTGATTATAAAGGCTTACTAATGTGTCTGTCGCCTGAACCCAGAATGCGTCAAACTGATAGTTTCTTCCATTGTATGTATAATTTACGCCGCTACCGTTAAAGAAATCCGATGTCTTAATTGATGTTGCAACATAGCCTGCACCAAGATCAGAAAGGCTGCCTGCATACTGCCAGTCGCAGAAAAGTCCCTTCTTGTTTCCAGTTGCCTCCGCAATACTCTTTGTCGATGCTTTTGCAGCTGCTTCCGGATTTGTGATGTACATTTCCGTACTCACCGGAACAAATGCGCCGCCGCGCTTAGCTGTAACCACAAATCTTGAGTAAAGCTTGGAATTTGCCGTATCAAGCCCTAAAGGTACCAAAAACTGAACTGTTTGAGCAGCTGGTGCCGTCGCACAGAAATCCGTTCTTGCGCCTACTTCTTTTTCATATGTTTTTAACGCAAATAAATAATAATTGCCGTCATCACTTGCCGCAACCGCTCCGCTTGCGACAACAGTCACCTGGTCGCCCTGAATGACACACTGATTAATGGTAACAGTTTC
>JAIEDW010000177.1 GCA_029067805.1 Lachnospiraceae bacterium | reverse complement strand
TGCAGCATACCATAAACTTTTCCCGCACCACGATCCTTTGCTGTTTTGAATACACCAACAAGACTTGAATTGATGACCGATGTCGGACCTCCGGACTGACCTACGATTACATTACCACGCATAGTATTTCCTCCTATTAATATAAATTCAATAAACAAAATAGACAAATCTTTAACAAGCTTTTTCTATTTTATCCGTGTTTATCAACAATTTTAGTTTAACATGTATTTTTAAATATAGCAACATTTACTAATATGGAATTTACTTTTTATTAAAAATTTATTTGTCCTTCACAAAAAACACAGAGTCTGATAGTGAACAAGACTCTGTGTTTTTATAACGATATTTACAATTCAAATTCTTTATTCTTTTACCGCACCGATATTTACACCCTTTACAAAATACTTCTGCAAAAACGGATACAAAACCATAAACGGTAGGATCGCCGAAATGATACCCGCGTTAAACAATGTATTCTGCGATACTCCATATGAGGTTGTCGGCGTATCGCCGTCCATGATCATATTTCTAAGCTTATACTGGAAGTTTGTCTGATCGGGGTCTGTGATATAAATCTTAACCGTTGAGTAATCATTCCATACCGTTACAGCAAACATCAAACCGATTGACGCGAGCGCCGCTTTTGAGAGCGGAAGCACGATCGTAAAGAAGATTCGCATCGGTGAACATCCGTCAATTCTTGCCGCCTCAAACAGCGATGCCGGTATTCCTTCAAAGAAGTTTCTCATCAGTACCAGATTGTAAACATTCATACCATGCTTAATAACAAGGATCCACAAATTGTTTACAAGATGTAACTGTTTCATTACCAAATACTCGGGAATCATACCGCCCGAGAAAATCATGGTAAACAGTAAGAAATAAGCAAAAAACTCACGTCCCGGCATTTCAAACTGTACGAGTACATATCCGCCGAGTGTCGAAAGTACAAGTCCAAGCAGTGTGCCTATTAATGTCGTCGTAACGGAATTAATAAACGGTCTGTACAATGCTGATGTTTCAATGATCGTTCTGTAACCGTCCAATGTGAACTGACTCGGCCAAAGCTGGAACTGGTAAACACCAACCTTGTTCAGTGAGTCAACGATAACCTTCCAAATAGGTACCAAGATAATCAAACCAATTAAAATGAATACTATGTAGTTGACAATGTCAAACATGGTTGTTCTCTCACTTGGCTTTTTTGTTCTGATTTCTTTTTCCTTTGCCATATTTTAATCCTCCATTTTGCCATGTGAAGTTTTTCACATTTTATACAATTCCGCGTCCACGGGTCTTTTTGCTTGCCCAGTTACATACGATAACAAGGAAACAGCCTACCGCTGATTTGAAAAGGCCTACCGCCGTTGAATAACCATAGTTCGGTAAAGCAATCGCGAACGTCTGACGGTAAATGTAAGTAGAAATAACGTCTGACACATCATATACTGCATTGTTGTAAAGTACGAATACCGACTCGAACATATTCATAACCTTCGCAAGGTTCAGAATCAGCACTGTGATAATTGTATTGGAAAGCGCCGGCAGTGTTACGAAACGAATCTTCTGCATACGTGTCGCACCGTCAATGTCCGCCGCCTCATACAACTCGGGATTAATACCGGAAAGCGTTGCAAGGAAGATGATCGTTCCCCAACCTGTTTCCTTCCAGATATTGATCAGATAGAAAATCGGGCGCCACCATGTTTTGCTCGCAAGGAAGTAGATGTACTTTGTCGTATCACCATGGAACAAAATACCGTTTACCATACCGGTTGACGACGGTGAAAGGAACAAACTGAAAATCGACGCAACTACCGCCCATGACATAAAGTGTGGCAGATATATGATTGTCTGCAAGGTTTTCTTTGCAAACAGGTTTTTCATTTCATTTAAAAAGATGGATACCACAACCGCGGAAATGTTTGTGATGATCAGCTTTATAATACTCAGCTGAAGCGTATTTTTAAATGCAGTCCAGAATGCCGGTGTTCCGAACATTCCTTTATTGGATGCTCCATCTCCTATAAAATGCTTCAATCCAACAAAAACTTTCTCTCCTACAGGCTTATAGTCGTAAAATGCGTAACGTACGCCAAGCATCGGCCAGTAGTAAATGATCAACATGAAAATAAATACGGGCAGGAACATGAGATAATATCCTCTGTTGTTCCAAATACGAAGTCCTAAAGGTTTCTGGCGGACTTCCACGCCGCCGGATGTCATCACAACTTGTTTTTTTGCCATACCGTTCTCATCCTTTCTTCCTTTTTTCAATGGAAATTCGGGGCGGCTCTTTGCGCCGCCCCGCACAGTTTGGGTATTAAAATTATTGATTTAACTCAGCCAGACACTGATCGATGATTGAACCAACTGTGTCAACATAGGTCTGCATTGCTGCGTCAACATCGCCGCCCTCAACTACGACTGCCGTGATAACCGCAAGCTTTGCATCATAAATCGTACCAGTTTCGTTTGTATATGTTTCCGAAACAGGGGACATCGGTGCATCCTTACTGTTTTCTGAGAAGAACTTGTTTCCTTCCGCCATCAGCGTACTTGGATCACCGTAACCGTTTGTCAGCTCGCAAACGACAAGGTTCGGGTCAAACAGGTTCTTCGTCCACAACGTATTTGGGTCGTTGGGTGATGTCTTTAAGTGGAACACACCTTCCTCATAGCTGTAATCCTTTTTCTTCTCGGGATCATTTGCATTCGTTGAAAATTCTTCTGCATGGATTGACCAATGCACATCCTCTGCTCCGTATGTCCAAAGCGTCTGTACAACATCACCGTCCATCATAGTTTCAATAAATGCATCAAAAATTGCCTGTTCACGGGCATTGTCACCGTTGCCGTCATCAATGATAACCCACACGGGAGCTTCACGGTTGAGGTATGCGCCAACCTCGGCAATCGGAGGAAGCTGTACTAACTCAGGATCTACACCGTTCTTCACAAAGCTGTCTGTCAAAGTCTGATACCAACGCCCTGCCCAGTAAGTAAATGCCGCAGAGGAACCCGTCTGATCATTTGAGAACCATTTTTCACGCGCAATCTTTGTTGATGCCGTTAGCGATTCCGGGTCAATGACACCGTCGGCATATGCCTTCTGTAATCTTAACAATGCCGCCTTTGTTTCCTCACTCTGGAATCCGTCGTACCACACGCCGTCCTCTCCCTGAAGGATTGCGGGATAAGCGTCCTGCCAAAACTCCGGAAGATAATTGATATATGGCGCCTCATTTCCGACAAATCCTGCCGCTACCACACCGTAAGTATCACCGTTGACGCCGTTTCCGTCAGGGTCTTCGTTGTGGAAGCGAAGCATCATTTCATAGTAATCATCATACGTTTTGATATCATCAATATTAATATCAAGCGCATCAAGCCATGCTTTCTTAACATATGTCACACAGCCGTTTCCGTAAGTGGGAGAAAAACCGTAAAGTCTTCCGTCTCCTTTTTGCCTTACTGCCTCATTGATTTTGGGTAAGGTCATTCTCGTCTGAAAATCCGCATTGTCATAAGCCTCTGTCATATCCCAGAGTAAGCCTGTCGGCATATACTGCGAAAACATATCCGCAGACATTACCATAACGTCCGGATAATCGCCGCTTGCAAAAAGACGTCCGACCGCGTCAGTATAGCCTGAATGGTCGATCTGTTGGATTTCAAGGTCGATGCCTACCGCATCCTCCCACTGCTTCTCCAAATCTGCCTGTCCATTGTCAAGCGATGCCGTCA
>JAIEDW010000176.1 GCA_029067805.1 Lachnospiraceae bacterium | reverse complement strand
AAACTTCAAATGCAATGCTATTTGAAGCGATATGATAAAATATACAACAATCAAATATGCCACACAAAATGCGAACTTATCCAAAAAGTTCCCACCACCGTCTGACCATATTGATGTGTCAAAAAGAAAACATGCTGTACCCATAATAACCCATGTAACTGTCGCGACGACAAAACCGAATAAATATTTTTCACGCACATAATCGATTCTTCGTATTGGCAAGGTGAATAGAAACGGCATTCCGTTTTCATACTCATCATAAGTAATTGTCGTAAATGAAAACATCGCAATCATTAATGTTGCAAAACCAACCGCCATTTCATTGTTGAAAGCGCCTAATTGAAAAGCCGTATAAATTGCAATGACAACCAGCAAAAATATTCCACGGCTTTTCAGCAACTTAAAATCCTTGATCAATAAACCTTTCATTGATACCAATCCTCCATTTCTTATTTAAAACGTAACTGTTCAGTACCTTCACAGTTACAAGCAAAAATCCATGCAAAATCACCTTCGGTGATGGATTTTTGCCTGCTAAATTTACGTTTTCGCACGGTCAGCGCAGTAAATGCGCAGACCTACTGAACAATTACTCTAAAACAATACTATTTTTGCGTATACATTCTCATCATTAAATCCAGACTGCCGTTCTCAATCACGATATCCGGATAATTCTCCAAGTAAAACTGCTTTTGATTTGTGATGCAGTTATATCCGAAGTCCGCCTCAAAGCTGTTAATCAGATAAGTCTTGTCAAGCTTTTCAAACTGACTGCGCGTCACCTTAAGCAGACCGTAATTGCCCAAAATCACGTCCGTATCCTCATGCATCACTATGTTTCCCTTGTCAATCATATAAATATCGTCGCAAATCCCCTCCAAGTCGCTCGAAATATGGGAACTGATAATGATGCTTTTCTCCTCCGTTTTCATGTAATCCTGCAGCATCTCAAGAATTTCATCACGCACGATCACGTCAAGTCCCACGGTCGGCTCATCAAGCACCAACAAGTCCGCATTATGTGACATGGCTGTCAGAATTTGCAGTTTACGTTTCATTCCCGACGAAAAATCTTTGATTTTCTTTTTTATTGGAAGTTGCATGCGTTCACATTCCGACACGAATTTTTCTTTCGAAAAGTCACTGTACATCGCGGCAAGCATCGGCACATAATCCTTGATGGAAAGATATCCGCAAAATCCCGAATCCGCAAGCACTGCACCAATTTTTTGCTTCTCCTGCGCTGTCAGTTCGCGCACGTCCTTTCCAAACAGTTTCACGTTTCCGCCGTCAATTTTTATCAATCCCAGTATTGCTTTGAACATCGTCGTTTTTCCCGCGCCATTTCTTCCAATAACTCCTGTTACCTGTCCTTTCGGTATTTCTATGGAACAATTTAAACGAAAATCATTGTATTGCTTCTTTACCTGATCTAACTTTACCATAACCGTTTCTTCCTTTCATATTCCCTTTAAGTGTCCAACAGCACAATCTCAAACAACTCCCTGATGTCGTCATTCTCCAGTCCGCAGCTTCTTGCCTTCCTGATCGCGCTCTCAAACTCCGCCTCCACTTCCTTTTTACTTTCCTCAAGCATCTGCGCCTGATTTGCGCACGTTACAAAGCTGCCCTTTCCATGCACTGTAACAATAAAACCTTCCGCCTCAAGCTCATCATACGCCTTTTTTACGGTCAGCGCACTCACCTTCAAATCCTTCGCCAATGTTCTGACAGATGGCAGCATTGCCTCCTCCAAAAGCTCACCGTGTATGATTTTATCTTTTATCCTGCTCACAATCTGCTCATAGATTGGCTGCATTGCATTGTGATTAATAATTAAATTCATATCAATCCTCCATTTCTTCCTCCCCTGCACTTGATATAAACAGTATAAAACAGTTGATAACTGTTGTCAACTGTTTTATACTGTTTATTTAAAAAATTTTATACAAAAAACGCTTAAAGTCATTTATCCAAATAAAACTTTAAGCGTTTTTCATCTCAATCTACTATTCTTTCCCGCCAAACGCAATCCGAATCAATTCCTCGCGTCTGCTAATCCCCATTTTTTCAAAAATATTCGAAACATGCTTTTTCACTGTGGTTTCCGATATGTATAGCTGCTCGGAAATCTCACCATTTGACTTCCCTTCTGCAATCATACCTGCAATCTCAAGCTCTCGCTTTGTCAACCCGTAAATTTTGAGTTTTTCTGTAAAATTCAAGTCCGCATTTTCCTCATCCACCGCACTGCTTTTTACCGAGTCCGTTTCGCCACGCTTCTCCTCACCCTTCTCCGAAAAGAGAATCTGCATACAAAACCCATACAAAAGCGGTCGAAAACTCATCGCGATATCACGCAAAAGCACACTTCTGTCCTCATAATTTTGCAGCTCCACAAACAGGAGCAAAAACGTTTGAATAAATCCTGCCTCGATTGCTTTTCTCCCAAAAATATAGCCAAGCTCCCCGCGGCTGATACCCTTCTCATAAAACGGAAGCGTTAAGACCACAGTCCCCAAAACCAAAAGTAAAATCAGTCTGATGTCAATCAGTTTCCACAAATCAAAATGGAGCGCACCCGCAAGAATAAGGATATACAAAATCAGAGATAGCAATACCTGCCCTTTTCTCCTCATAATCACTCTGTCCTCTTACCATCAAACTCCTCATGCTTCTGTTCAATAACATGCATTGCGCCGTTCCCCGCACTGATTCTGTCTGCTTTAACAATATCCGCATTGATATTCTCATGATTCACAATATCATCATTGATATTTTCTTCACAAAGTGTATTCAACTGCATATTCAGCCGTGTCCGCAAGGGTAACAGCAATATCACAAAAAATGTGGTATACCACAACGGTATCATGGAAACTGCCGTATAGAGAAATGCTATATCCGCTTCAGGCGCTTTCCCCATAATCGCTATACAAAACTGAAAGATTACGCTGAATATCCCCACAGTCCACAATGCCTTAATTGTAAATGACACTGCTTCCATAGCGCGCATCAACTCCAAACGTTTTGCCTGCACCTTTCGCCTCGCCCCAAACCGGAAGGCATTGTTTAAATCTTTTAAAACACCCGCATTCAGAAGCATTGGCACAAGCAATAAAATCAACAAAATAACACTTGGCATATCAATAAAATAAATTAGCCCATGAAGACCGCCTCCGCCAGTGACTGCCATAAAACCTACGACCAACACCATAAACACAAAAAGAGATAATAAATACATATCGTTTCCTCCTTCTTTTTTGAAATTTTTTATCACCAAGCAGCTTGGGTA
>JAIEDW010000175.1 GCA_029067805.1 Lachnospiraceae bacterium | reverse complement strand
TAACGGAAAACGGATTGCATAATAAGCTTACAAAAGTCAAAAAAATGGGTATGGTATTATTGCTTTGGGGTGTTGGGATACTCACAGAAGTTTACATAAATTCGGAAATCATAAAAAGAATAGCGCTGTTTTTCAAATAATAAAAATAATAAAAGCAATATATAGCAGAAGAAAAAAAGCTTTAGTACAATATATAGATTTGTTTACAAAATATGGAAAAATAATTGAATTTTTCTGAAAAAATGTTTGATTTTATGTAAAATTCAATATATAATAGAACCAGACACAAGGGGTAAATAAATACTTTATGAGGAGGTTTTTCAAAAATTTATGGAACGAGAAATTGAGAACTTTATTTCTTACTTACATAATATCAAGAAAACTTCGATTAATACTGAACTATCGTACAAGAGAGATTTGGGAAAGTTACGCCAGTATTTAGAAGAAAAAGGAATAACCAAGGTTTCTGATATCACCTCGGAAATTCTGAGTTCTTATATTGTGTATTTAGGGGAAAACCATTTTGCGGCAGCAACCATATCGAGAAACGTCGCTTCCATAAAAGCATTCTTTCATTATCTATGTAAGGAAGGCATTGTGGAAAAAGACATATCGGACGGATTGAAAGCGCCGAAAATCGAGAAGAAGATGCCGGAGATTTTGACGCCGGACGAAGTAATCTGGCTGCTTGAACAGCCAAAGGGTGACACGCCGAAGGAAATTCGCGATAAGGCGATGCTGGAGCTTTTATATGCGACAGGAATAAGAGTGACAGAGCTGATTACCCTAAAGATTTCCGATGTCAATATGCAGATGGGCTTTATCATCTGTCATGACAGCAACAGGGAGCGAATCATTCCGTTTGGCGCTGCTGCAAAGAGAGCGATGGCAACTTATTTGGAAAAGGCGCGCAATGTTATGTTGTTTGATCTGAAGTCTGACATTTTGTTTGTAAACTGCTCGGGACAGCCGATGAGCAGACAAGGCTTCTGGAAACTGATCAAGTATTATGCAAAGAAGGCGGGGATTATGGCAGATATTACCCCACATACGCTTCGTCATTCGTTTGCAGCGCATTTAGTGGAGAACGGTGCGGACCTGCGCAGTGTTCAGGAAATGCTTGGACACTCTGATATTTCGACAACACAGGTCTATGCAACGCTTACACATAACCGAATCAGAGAGGTCTATGCAAAGGCACATCCTAGAGGATAGAATGAAAAATCAAAAAAATCCACCCGAATATCGGGTGGATTTTTTTAGACTAAATCGGCAACCTTGTAAATCAGTTCTTCCGTATCCTGCCAGCCAAGACAGGGATCTGTGATTGATTTGCCGTATATATGTTCGCCAATCTTTTGACTGCCTTCTTCGATGTAGCTTTCAACCATAACACCCTTCACGAGTTTTTCGATTTCGGGATTGTGTCTGCGGGAATGCATAATCTCATGGACAATGCGAATTTGTTCTTTAAACTGTTTATTTGAATTGCTGTGGTTTGCGTCAACAATACATGCCGGATTGACAAGATCGCGCTCATTGTAGTTGTCGAGCAGACGCACCAAATCTTCATAGTGGTAGTTTGGAATGCTGTTTCCGTGCTTATTCACGGCACCGCGCAAGATCGTGTGCGCCAGAGGGTTTCCGGTAGTATTTACCTCCCAGCCCCTGTAAATAAACGGGTGGGAATGTTGTGCCGCATACACGGAATTGAGCATAACGCTGAAGTCGCCGCTGGTAGGGTTTTTCATACCGGCGGGAACATCAAAGCCGCTCACAACAAGACGATGCTGCTGATCTTCAACGGAACGTGCACCGATTGCAACATATGATAAAATATCGGAAACGTAACCCCAGTTTTCAGGATAGAGCATCTCGTCAGCCGCTGTAAGTCCTGAAACGCTGATTGCCTGAAGCTGCATTTTACGCATGGCGATGATACCCTTTAAAAAGTCCGTGCCTTTTTCGGGGTCGGGCTGGTGTACAATCCCCTTGTAGCCGTCACCGGTCGTTCGCGGTTTGTTGGTATATATTCTGGGAATTAAAATCAGTTTATCGCTGACTTTTTCGTTTACCTTTCCAAGGCGCGAAACGTATTCGCATACCGCATCTTCATTGTCTGCAGAACAAGGACCGATAATCATAAGGAACTTGTCCGATTCACCGGTAAAAACAGCGCTGATTTCCTTGTCCCTTTTTTTCTTGAGTTCCTGCAATTCGACAGGAACAGGGTACTCCTCCCGGATTTGATCGGGTGTCGGTAATTTTTTTATAAACTCAAAACTCATTTTCAATATCTCCCATTCTTGCTGAAAATTTATCTATTCTGTTGACTGTTTCGTCAAAAAACAATCTAATTATATATGATATATTTCTTTAACGCAAGAACAATTAACAAATCAAAGAGGATTTGGCTGAATAAAATTCCGTAAAGATACCCCGAAAAGCCAAAAGCGGGCACTGCGATAAAGACAAAGAGGAGTCGAAACAGGATTGAGGATAAGTTGAAAAAGAATGTGATTCCCGTTTTTCCGAGTCCATGGAGAATACTGCAAAGCGCTCCTGACATATACAGGAAAGGACAGACAAAAGAAAGTGCGCGGATTTGTGAGGCAGCAACAGGACTTGCAAAGAGGTATGTTCCAAGCAAATCGGCAAAAATCCAGAAAAATATCATGCATCCGACGCCCAGTGCAAAACAGAAAACAGAGGTAATGCAGATAAGACGCTTGATGCGACGGTTATTTCCTACAATCTGCGCTTCCGAAACGGAGGGCAAAAGCAGAGAAGACACTGCTGCGGTCAGTGCGCTGGGAAACATGATCAGCGGAAATGCCATTCCTGAAAAGACACCGTAGACAGACAGGGAATCGGATAAAGACAGACCGCTGTTTATCAATTGTTTTGGGATTTGCAGCGTTTCGATGGTGCTGATAAAGCTGATGCACACGCGATTAAGGCTGATCGGAAATGCCAGAGATATAATATTGCTACACATATTTTTCGTAATGCGCATTTTATGTGTATTTGCAGGAGTGAGCGCAAGAAAAACACACGAAAAGACAGCGGACGCAAATTCGCCGATAAGCATACCGATACAGACAAAGGAAATGGAAGTGTTTGCGCCAAGTTTTAAGGAGAGCTGATACAAAAAATAGACACAGAACACACGTGTGAGTTGTTCCACAAGCATGGAGGCGGCGGGTACGGCAGCGCGTTTTTTTCCGTAAAAATATCCGTTGATACAGCAATGGACGGTTGCAAGCGGAAACGAAAGTGCACTAATGCGCAGAAGTGGAACACAGCGCAATTCGCCAATGATATGAAGCGCGATGTAGTCTGCATTGGTAAACACAAGCCATGCCGTAAAAAAGGAGAGTGCAACGGAAAGAAAGATACCGACAAAAAGGTAGCCGAATCCTTCCCCTTCTTTCTCGCCGTGAGATGCCGCTACATAGCGCGTAATAGCATTTTGAATACCTGCACAACATACGGAGTGAGCAAGCAAAATTACGGGAGAAACAAGTCCGATAATGCCAAGCCCTTCCTCTTGAAAAATTCTTGAGAGAAAAATGCGGTAAAAAAATCCGATTAATTTTGTAATCAGTCCCGATGACGTGAGGAAAAAAGTACCGATGATAATTGGATTGTTAAGGAGATTTTTGATGCGAACATTACCGATATTGAAGTTTTTCTGTTTCATAGAACACCTCGGTACGACTATCCATACATTGTATGAAAAAAAGCGGCTGTTAAGAACAGACAAAGCGCACACACGGAAAAAGCGGCAGCGATTGACAGAAAAGACGCAAAATGCTATGATAAAGCCTAGTAATGTGATAGGAAAACAGAAAGGATATTGTTACTTACATGGCAAAAAAAGTTGTGGTGGGAATGTCGGGCGGTGTTGATTCATCTGTGGCGGCATATCTTTTAAAAAAACAGGGATATGATGTCATTGGAGTTACAATGCAGATCTGGCAAAATGACGAGATGCAGTTAGGCAAAGAAGACACCGGCTGCTGCGGATTAAGCGCGGTTGATGATGCGCGCGGTGTAGCGCAGAGGATTGATATTCCATACTATGTATTGAATTTTAGAGAAGAATTCAGGACGTGCGTAATTCAGCCGTTTGTGAAGGAGTACCTTCATGCGAGAACACCTAATCCCTGTATCTTGTGCAACCGCTATGTGAAGTGGGAGGCGCTTTTGAAAAAGAGTATCGCGCTCGGCGCGGACTATATTGCGACAGGACACTATGCGCGGATAAAAAGACTTGAGAATGGCAGATATGTCATACAAAATTCCGTGACGGCGAAAAAAGATCAGACGTATGCGCTTTATGGATTGACGCAGGATCAGCTTTCACACACGTTGATGCCTGTGGGCGATTACGAAAAGGAAGAAATCAGAGAGATTGCCGCGGAACTAGGATTGCATGTGGCATCAAAGAAGGACAGTCAGGATATTTGCTTTGTGCCCGATAACGATTATGCGGCAGTGGTGGCGCGCGAGGCGAAGGAAGAATTGCCGCCTGTGGGAAATTTTGTGTCGACGGACGGAAAAATATTGGGGCAGCACAAGGGCATCATACATTATACGATAGGGCAGCGAAAAGGTCTTAATCTTGCGATGGGATATCCTGTGTTTGTAACGCAGATCAGACCGGATACGAATGAAGTTGTGATCGGGACAAACGAGGAAGTTTTTACCGACAGTTTGATATGTGACAATCTTAATTTTATGGCAGTGGAGGACATTGCGGAACCGACTGCGGTTACAGCCAAAATCAGATATTCCCACGCGGGAGCGCCCTGCACAATAAAAAAGCTTGCGGACGGACGCGTTGCATGTCAATTTGAAAAGCCTGTCAGAGCAGTTACACCCGGACAGGCTGTGGTCTTTTATCAGGAAGATTATGTGTACGGCGGCGGCACAATTATTTAATTGCGATCATTTGATCGCGATTGCTTGATTGCAATTAAATAATAATTATAATTTGAAATATTCGGGAATGCGGTTTTGAAATACACAATAGTATCGAAAGCCGCATTCTTTTAAGATATCACATGCTTTGTCAAAATCAGCCGCAAGATCTTTGGGTTCGTGCGCGTCGGAGCCGACGGTGACAATTTCGCCGCCAAGCGCTTTATATCGCTTTAAAATCTCGGCACAGGGATTTGGCTGGTCTAACCCTGCACGAAAACCGCCTGTGTTGATTTCCAGTCCTTTTTCGTTTTCGATGAGTGTGGAGAGGATTTTGTCAAACACATCGGCATGTTTTTGATAGGTATAGCCGTCATTTTTTGTGGGACCGTATCGAACGACATAGTCAAGATGTCCGTACACGTCAAAATACGGCAGCTTTTGTACGCATTCAAGAACCGAGGCAAAATATTCGTGATGCGCCTCGTCTGCGTTTCTGCCGCTGAAAAATTCGGGATAGTAAGGATCTTTTTTATTACAAATGTGTGATGAACCGATGATAAAATCAAAATCGTGTGCTTTGGAATACAGCGCAAGCTCTTTTTTTAAATGAGGCTGGAGTCCGAGTTCGACACCGAACCCGATTTCAATTTGTCCTTGATATTTACTTTTGCATTTTAACAGTTCGTAAAGGTATGAGTCGGTATTCAGTTCAAACATGCCTTCCTCCCCCGGCGGATACACGTAGTCGGGGTCGTAGTGTTCGGTAAAGCATATGTGCGTCAGTCCGAGTTCCATCGCACGTTTTACCATATCTTCTATCGGTGCCGTGCCGTCACCCGAAAAAGACGAGTGCATGTGACAATCTGCCTTTATTGCCATAAGATAACCTCCTGTAAATCATAAGTTTACGGATAGTGTATCATAAAATGGAGAAAAATAATACATTGTGGTAAGAGAAAAACATGTTCATAAATATTTTACATATGTTTTTCATTTTTTTTTGAAATATGACTTGAATTTTCTGCCATAATTAGGTAATATAGATGTGTTGATAAAATTTTGTCAATCATTTTGTGCTATATAGTAGTCAAAAGCAAAATCATGCGGTTTTGCAAAATTGCTGTATCAGTGCGGATGAATTGGACAAGATAAGATAATAAAATACTATTTATTTTATTTAGGAGGAAAATAACATGGCAGTAAGAGTAGCAATCAATGGTTTTGGTCGTATTGGTCGTCTTGCATTCAGACAGATGTTTGGAGCAGAAGGATACGAAGTAGTAGCAATCAATGACTTGACAAGTCCTAAGATGTTGGCACACTTGTTAAAGTATGATTCTTCACAGGGTAAATATGCTTTAGCTGATACGGTTTCAGCAGGTGAAGACACAATCACTGTTGACGGTAAGACACTGAAGATCTATAAAGAGCCCGATGCAAACAACTGCCCTTGGGGTGAGTTAAAGGTTGACGTTGTATTGGAGTGCTCAGGCTTCTACACAAGCAAAGAGAAGGCACAGGCACACATCAATGCAGGCGCAAGAAAGGTGGTTATCTCAGCGCCGGCAGGAAATGACCTTCCTACAATCGTTTACAATGTAAACCATGAGACATTAAAGGCATCAGATACAATTATCTCTGCTGCTTCTTGTACAACAAACTGCTTAGCTCCGATGGCTAAGGCGCTCAATGATCTGGCAGGCATCAAGTCTGGTATCATGAGCACAATCCACGCTTATACAGGCGATCAGATGATTCTTGACGGACCTCAGAGAAAGGGCGATTTGAGAAGAAGCCGCGCAGGCGCAGTAAACATCGTTCCGAACTCAACAGGCGCAGCAAAGGCAATCGGTCTTGTTATTCCTGAGTTGAACGGCAAGTTGATCGGTTCTGCACAGCGTGTTCCGACACCGACAGGTTCTACAACAATCTTAGTAGCAACTGTTGAGAAGTCTGTAACAAAGGAAGAAATCAATGCAGCTATGAAGGCAGCAGCTACAGAGTCATTTGGTTACAATGAGGATGAGATCGTTTCTTCTGATATTGTTGGAAGCACATACGGATCAATCTTCGATGCAACACAGACAATGGTTGGCGCTGACAACTTAGTTCAGGTTGTATCTTGGTATGACAATGAGAACAGCTACACATCTCAGATGGTTAGAACAATTAAGTATTTCTCTGAGTTAGCATAATTTGTCAATTAAAAGACCTATCAAAGGTCCGGTCTTATGGACCGGGCCTTTTTCAAATTTATATCATTATGGAGGGAATAGGAAATGGGATTAAACAAAAAATCAGTAGATGATATCAACGTAAAAGGAAAAAGAGTATTGGTTAGATGCGATTTTAATGTGCCTTTAAAAAACGGTGAGATTACGGACGAGACACGTATTGTCGCAGCACTTCCTACAATCAATAAATTGATCAAGGATGGTGGCAAGGTAATTCTTTGCTCTCACTTAGGAAAAGTTAAGAACGGACCGAATGAAGGCGAGTCATTAGCGCCTGTTGCAAAAAGACTTTCTGAGAAGCTTGGTAAGGAAGTAAACTTTGTATCTGATTATAACGTAACAGGTGAAGCAGCGACAGCGGCAGTTGCAGCGATGAACGAGGGTGATGTTGTATTATTGCAGAATACACGTTTCCGTGGCGCAGATGAAACTAAGAACGGCGAGGGATTTAGCAAAGAACTTGCTGATCTGGCTGATGTATATGTATGCGATGCGTTTGGTTCTTCTCACAGAGCACACGCGTCTGTTGAGGGTGTAACAAAGTGCATTACGGCAAAGGGCGGCGAAAATGCAGTTGGTTACTTAATGCAGAAAGAAATCGAATTCTTAGGAAATGCGGTTGAGAATCCAGTAAGACCGTTTGTTGCAATTCTTGGTGGTGCTAAGGTAGCAGATAAGTTAAATGTTATCAATAATCTTCTCGAGAAGTGTGATACGCTCATTATCGGTGGAGGTATGGCGTTTACATTCTTAAAGGCACAGGGCTATGAAATCGGTAATTCTTTAGTAGATGATGAGAAGCTTGATTATTGCAAAGAGATGATGGCAAAGGCTGAAAAGCTTGGCAAGAAGCTTCTTCTTCCGATTGACACAACGATTGCAGATGGTTTCCCCAATCCTATTGATGCGGAAATCGAGGTATCAGTTGTAGACGCTGACAAGATTCCTGCAGGCAAGGAAGGTCTTGATATCGGAACAAAGACACAGGAGCTTTTTGCAGATGCAGTGAAGTCTGCAAAGACCGTTGTATGGAACGGACC
>JAIEDW010000174.1 GCA_029067805.1 Lachnospiraceae bacterium | reverse complement strand
AGATAATCCTGCGTCATACTCGTAAGCGACGCAAATATTTCCAGAGAACTCGAAAATGTCACCATAGCAACCGCAGATTTGGCAATAAATTTGGTCCCCAGCTTCCGCATACCGGCGATCAGAAACGGAAGATTGAGTACCAGCGTCAGTGCTCCCAAAGGAATCTTGCTAAGATTATTGATCATAATCGAGATTCCCACGACTCCGCCATCCAAAATCGTACATGGGACCAGAAATTCTTCAATGGAAAAGGCAGCAATCATCGCGCCGACTATCAGCGTCACATAACTAAAAATTTCCTTCATATACTCTTTGGATTTCGCAACATTTTCTGACATAGATATTACCTCCGAATATTATCATATCAATGAAAACCATACCCGTCAAACAAAAGTGGGCATACTGATAGAAATGAAATTTAGGATTTTACACAAGCGATTTAAACATAATCAGGCACGGATTTTCTTCGTCCCACATTTCTGTCAAAGTAATAAGCGGTTCAAAACCAATACTTTTATAGAATTCCCGTGTTTGCGCATATGGTTCAAAGTCCACTATATCGCTTAATGTTTTAACAATCACATATTTACAACCTTCTCGGATAAAATTGTTTTCCGCAACATGATAAAGCTTTTTTCCGATACCATTGTGTTGATACTCCGGAACCACACCGCATACAAATATATCACCTGTATGTTGATAATGTATTTTAACAGCGAAAAAGCCAATACATTGACCCGCAATATTCAATGCAGCATAATAAGGAAGTTCCTTAACTTTTTCCACATATTCATCAAGCGCCTGCTTATTCCCAAACCACTCCGGCAATCTTTCAAGAATTTCTCTGGTATAAAAAGATTTTTCGCTACTATTATGTATTTCAGCAATCCGAATATCATCCATCATGTACTGCTCCTCCGATTATACCTTTTAAAATTCAATTCTAAAACTCATATCTTGTGCCATGCGACAGTAATAGTCCATCGGTTAATTCCACACATAAAATAATGGTATTTTCATCATCAAAATTATTATGTCCGTTATCAATCCACTCAGCAAAAGCGCTTCTCAGTTTTTCAGCAATTTCACAATTTTCTTTCTTCCCAAAATAACCTAAATTGATTCCTTTTCCATGTGCCGTAAACCAATCACCAGCTATTGCAACGACTGGATTGCTTTCTATCTGCTTTATTTTGTTTGAAAGCGCATATGTAATAATATAAAACGCACCATTTTCATAATAAGCATTTACATATCGCACATAGGGAACTTCTTTCTCTATTGTCGCCAATGCAATAATTGTGTCTTTTCCAAAACGTTCAATCATTATCTTCTCAGCTTCTTGATTTAATTTTTTCACGGTGACATCTCCTTTACAAACTTTAATTCGCTCCTTTGATTATATCACTTCCATTCCCTAATGATACCCTAATCGAATACAATTAACGGAATCAACATCTCATCCTCTGTCAGACTGCCATGCATGGAAACCCATTTTTCATCAGTAAAATCAATAGAAAGATCATCTATTGCAATTGCCAGATAGTTTCCCAACATTGATCTAAAGATGTCATGCTCTTTTCCTGTTCCCATCAATTTCTTTTCAATCACTTCCTCCATCGTCAAAAGCAGAAATCTATCTCCAAATTTCTTTTGAAATTCCCTGACAAATATATCTTTTTTATCCTCTTTGACAAAAAGATTAAGTACGCGCGGTTCCAAAGTCGGCAGTCTTTCAAGGCATTCCATTATTACTGGATAATCCTGAATAGCAACACTTTCAATGCTAATATGGCCATGGTCTGCCGTGATAAAAAGTATCGTATCATCAAGCTCTTTAACCATATCCGCCACATAAGCTTCCATCCGCTTCAACTCAGCCACAACCTCAGGAGATTTTCTCCCATGCCTGTGAAGAAGATTATCCGGCTGACCCCAGTATGCGTAGATAAATTTCTTTTCGGGTTCTTTACACAATTCTTTCACATGATCGCATACCGCTTCAAAACTGTCCGGAAACGGGGAAATGAATGGAATACTATAATATGCTTTTCCTCCGACTGCATTAATTTTCTCAATGATATCCACATAAGGAGCATATTTTCTGGCAACATGATAGTCCGCTGCAGGTTCCTCAGTACCTTGCACTGTATTTGAGAAAACTGTGACATTCTTATCTATCTGCGGGTAGTAACAATCCCAGCCAAGCCAACTGTGTTCACAAGGCTGCTGCCCGGTAAGCACGGAAGTCGTTGCCGCTACTGTCGTTGAAAGAAATACGGAATTGTAACTTCCTGCAAGATGGCTGCGGAATGCTCCCTTCTCATCAAGAGATTCTTCCAGAATAAACTTTCCCATTCCATCCAGAAGAAGAATCACAACATTTTTATAATCTTTTTCCAAATACTTGTCAGCAAGAGGCAGCGACCCTCCCACCGTTTGAATGCCCCATTTTTTCAAAATAGAATTCGGAAGATTGGCTATACAATTTTCATAATCAGGCCAGACAATTCTTGGTTTCTTTTTCATGTTCCTTCCCCTTTCTTAATAGAAAATGTATGAAAAAGTATATGACAACTC
>JAIEDW010000173.1 GCA_029067805.1 Lachnospiraceae bacterium | reverse complement strand
CGACTTTGATGGGAGGCATTGCTCTTTGCATCTTCAACTTTGGAATTTCTCAGCTTGGGTATCAGGCCCCGACAGAAACTTTGATTCCGGTACAAAATGCGGCAGTGCAGAATTTCATTAGCTTTTGTGTAATCGGTGTGCAGGCAGCGGCGTATCCGGTAATTGCGCTGTTGCAGTTTACAGCGATGAAGAATACTGAAAAAAATAAATTTAGACGTGTTCCGGTAAAGGAGGAAAATTATGTATAGCAGCATTAAACCAGGAAAAGTATGGAAGGATACGAGCGGAAACCGCATACAGGCTCATGGTTTCTCCGTGTTCTACAATGAACGCGAAAAGCTTTATTATTGGTATGGAGAGAACAAGGAGCATACGGACGGCAGAGGCACAATCTGGCACTGGGGCGTCAGATTGTATACTTCTCCGGACTTGTATAACTGGACAGATAAAGGGTTGATCATCCCGCCTCATGAAAAGGATTTAAAAAGTCCGCTGCACCCTACCTATTGCGTAGACAGACCCCATATTATCTATTGCGCTAAGACAAAGAAGTATGTGGCATGGCTGAAGATTATGGCGGATGAGGTCAGCCAGTTTTTCAGCGTCATGACTGCGGACAGATTTGAGGGTCCCTATACTTTTGTACACAAGGTTTATAAACCCCTGAAGATGGACAGCGGAGATTTCTGTCTCCATGTGGATGAGCAGACGAAGAAAGCCTATATTTGGTTTGAACGTCCTCATTTCCAGATGATTTGCGCCACACTCACAGAAGATTATACGGAAGTGACAAAGGAATATTCCGTTCATTATGACGGACTGCTTCCGCCCCTGACAAGGGAAGCACCTACTTATTTTGAACGGAAGGGGAAAAAGTATCTGTTCACTTCAGGAACCTCTGGATATTTTCCAAATCCCAGCCGTGTATGTACTTTTACGGACTATCATGGGGAGTACACAGATTTAGGGAATCCCTGTATCGGTGACAAGAGCAGTACCACCTTTAATGCTCAGATTACCAGCGTCTTACAGATTCCCGGCACGGAGCGGTATATTGCCTGTGCCGACAGGTGGAATCCTCAGTGGTGGGTGAAGCCCATGGCGAAGCAGATTATCTCCGGTATGGAGCGGCATTTTAGGGATTATCAGCCGGATACTTCACCGAAAGAGATACACGATCTGCCTGGTGTGAAGGTAAGGCACAAGGAAAATACCTCCATAGCCCGCTACGTATGGCTTCCTATTGAATGGGAAAGGGATAAGCCTGTGATCAGGTGGAGTGATGAGTGGACATTATAAAATGATTTGTATTGGAGAACATAAAAGATGGGAAAATTTGGATGGGCATACATAGGATGCGGAGGTATCGCTGTATCTACCGCAAAAGAACTGATAAAAGGAAATGAGAATGAAATTGTTGCTATATGGAATAGGACGGAGAGCAAGGCAAAGGACTTTGCTGCCAAATTTGGCGGCAAGGTTTATGCAACGCCGGAGGAGGCAATTAATGCTCCGGGTGTCGAAGGGGTTTATATTGCGCTTACTGCTGATAAGCATGCGGAGTTTATGAAACTTTGTATAAAAAACCATAAGCCTGTCTTATGTGAGAAACCCTTCACAGTAAACCGTGCCGAGGCGGATGAGGTTTTTGCTCTCGCTAAGCAGGAGGGAGTGTATGTTTCTGAGGCAATGTGGACATGGCATAATCAGGTGGCGAACAAAGTAAAAGAGTGGATTGATGCCGGAGAAATTGGCGAAATCAGGGAAGTTAAGGCAGCCTATGCATGGCCAATGCTTAAGTTTAGCAAGAATCCGCGACTGACCACAAACGAGATGATCGGCGGCGCCCTGATGGATATCGGCATCTATCCTGTGACCTATGCCTACAGGCTTTTCGGTATGCCTGAAAGGATTGTCTGTGCCGGCCGCACGAAGGGTGATGTGGATCTTGCAGAATATATCCAGATGATGTATTCAGGCTTCACTGCCGAGATACGGGTTGCGTTTGATGAAAAGGGTGGAGAATACTTTGATATCGTGGGGACAAAAGGCATGATTCATGTCCCGATGTTTCATATGGCAAAGAGTGCAATATTAAAGAATGGGAAAACAGTGAAATATGAGAAAAAGGCGCTTCTCTATGACACAGAATTTTCCAATGTTGCCGGTGAAATACGTGCCGGGCTGACTGAGGGCAGGATGATACCGATGCAGCATACCCTTAAGGTCATGGCACTTCTTGATGACTGCCGCAGGCAGATGGGTGTAAGATATCCGCAGGAGCAAAGCTTTGAGCCGGGGCAGCTCGCGGAAGCTAAGTGCAAGGCCATAAGCCATGTGGGCTTTAATGTCCGTGATATTGAGAAATCCTTGCGTTTCTACTGTGATATTCTTGGCTGTAAGGAGAAATTTACGCTGACCTATGGCGATATGGCGGATGATATTGAGAAGGAAAACAATGCGCTTGGCATAAAAACACCATTTTATGCATCTGTCTTCCGCAAACAGGCAGAGCGCAAGTGGTCGGTATATGTTCAATTACCCGGCTGTGAAAGCTTTATTGAGCTTTTTGATCAGATGGGTGTCAAGAAGCGCAAGCCGGCAACACAAATGGATATGGGATTCACCCATTTTTCCCTTGAAGTAAATGACATTTATGCATTTCGGCAAAACATCATAGATCGCAGCGGCAGGGAATATCTTGATACGGATATCAAGCGTGGGCTTGAGAACACCCTGCAGATGTGGATGCACGATCCGGATGGCAATCTTTTTGAAGTGATGGAGTATACCCCAGAGAGTTATCAGGTCGTGGGAAGATAAAATAGAAACAAATGATTAGAGGAACTGTCAATGAGTATCGGAAGTAAACGTATAGTTCAAATAGCCCTTGTCGTCCGCAATATTGAGAGTGTGGCAAAAAGATGGGCAAACCTTTTGGGGATTTGAGTGTTGTAAGGGAAGGTAGCAATGATACAAAGAAAAGTTATGGAATTTATTCTGGAACGGATGCACCGGGCATGGCAGATACAAGGATGCGTCTGTTCCGGTGACGGCGTTATTCTGGCAATGCCCGTAAATGATGATGAAAATGTCATACAGGTACCGCCGGATGCCGGACTGATAAAAGAATTATATGGAAAATGTCAGGCGAATAGTCTGCCTGTTGTTTCTATGGAGGAGGATATGGTTTACTACATGGCCTTTTTGGATGAAGAACAGCAGATGTATTTGATTGGACCGATTGCTACGGAGAAGCTGACATTTTTCCAATATCATATGTATCGCAGGCGGCATGGTATCATGGAACAGAACTACCGGATTCCGTATCTGCCTCCGACGCGTGCACTCTCATGCCTGTCAATGGTCTATTATATGGTAACAGGGCGTACGGTTTCGGAAAAAGAACTGATGCAGGAAAATAAAGAGTTAGAGGGAATACCGGATATCGAGCATAGCTTTTACCAGCTTCAGCAGGATTCGGAGGAGAACCGCAGATTTTCATATCGGAATGAGAAGGAGTGGCTGGCGCGGATTGAAACCGGGACACTGCAGAAAAGGCAGGTTCAGATTGATGCTGAAAATATGAAAAAATTGGAACGCGTGGGCAGGTTAGCACGGAATAATTCGTTCAAGCAATATTAATATATGGCAATCTCACAAATCTGTCTGGCTTCCCGGGCAGCCATGCGGGGCGGAATGAATACCTTTGATGCCTATACGCTGAGCGATATGTATTATCAAAAGGTTTCGGAATGTACGGACGTGATGGAACTTCTGAATATTTGTCTGATGGTGGAGCAGGATTTCAGCGAGCAGGTACGGCTGGCAAAAGAGCGGAATAAAAAGGATAATTATATAGAACAGTGCAAGGACTATATTGCAAGACATCGTACAACAAAATTCAGTATCGGTCAGATGGCGGAAGAACTGGGACTCAGCCGTTCGTACCTTTCACGGCACTTCTCGGAACAGATGGGTATCACACTTCAGGATTATGTACTGCAGACGCGTCTGGAGGCGGCAGCGAATATGCTGCGGTTTTCGGAAGAGCAGATTGGCACAATAGCCGAATATCTGTGTTTTCCGTCGCAAAGCTATTTTACGGAGCGTTTCAGGAAACAATATGGGATGACGCCGGGAGAGTACAGAAAAGAGAATCAGATAGTTGATTTTCAGGGAATAAAAATTTAGTAACACAAACGATATAAAGGTCACATAGACGATAAATGATTTAGGGGAGCCTCCTATAGAATAGTATTATCAAATATTATTCTAAAGGAGGCTCCGCTTATGTTTAGACAGTCATTTAATGAAGACTGGTTATTTTATAAAGCAGGCAAAGAGGACAGCCGGAAAGTGACCCTTCCGCATGATGCCATGTTGGAAGAAATGCGTACAGCAGATGCACCAAGCGGCAGTGCGGGCGCCTATTTTCATGGAAATGTTTACACTTATGAAAAAGAATTTGAAGCGCCGAAAGAATGGGAGAATCGGCATATTCTTTTTCAGTTTGAGGGTGTATACAGAAATGCCAAAGTATTCTTGAATGATAAAGAAGCGGGTGGCGCAGCCTACGGGTACATACCGTTTTTCGTCTGTGCGGATGGACTGTTACAGTACGGCGGCAAAAATACGATTCGAGTAGTGGCGGATGCCAGCCGCCAGCCGGACAGCCGCTGGTATTCCGGAGGCGGCATCTACCGCCCAGTATGGCTCTGGGCGGGAGCAAAGGAGTCCATTGAACCGGAAGGTATCCGTATCTCAACACTTTCTTATAAGCCTGCACGTATTCTCGTGGAAGTAAGACATAACGGTGATGATGTTGGGGTGGAGATACTGGATAAGAATGGAAAAGCAGTGGTATCGGGTACAGGGCAGAGACTGGAAATGGAAATTCCGAACGCTGCTTTGTGGAGTGAGGATGCACCCAATCTCTATACCTGCCGTGTGCGGCTTTCAAAAAACGGGACAGTTACGGACACGGCGGAAGCTGCATTTGGAATCCGGAAAGTTGAGTGGAGCAGTAAGGGACTTACAATTAACGGAAAAAGCACGCTTCTTCGAGGAGGCTGCATACACCACGATAACGGGATTCTTGGTGCAGCGGCATATGCGGAGAGCGAGGAGCGCAGAGTCCGTATTTTAAAAGAAGCCGGATTCAATGCGCTGCGTATTTCCCACAACCCGGCATCGGCGGCATTATTGGAGGCATGTGACCGCTATGGAATGTATGTGATGGATGAGACATGGGATATGTGGTTTCATCATAAGAGCAAATTTGATTATGCTTCTGATTGGCGCAAAAATTATAAATATGATTTGCAGGCTCTAGTCGCAAGGGATTTCAATCATCCGAGTGTGATTATGTATTCCATTGGCAATGAAGTATCCGAACCGGCAAAAGAAGAAGGCCTTGCGGTTATTAAAGAGATGGCGGAATATCTGCATGGGGCTGATCCAAATCGCGCGGTTACCGGTGGTTTTAACCTGATGATTATAGCCTCGGCGAAAAAAGGTAAGGGCATCTACGACGAAGAAGGCGGACGGAAAGATGATAAGGATAAGGCAATGAGCGGAATGAACAGTACGATGTTCAATATGGTCACTAACATGGTGGGCACCGGAATGAACCGCTCTGCAAATTCCAAGAAAGCGGATATGGCAACGTCGCCTGCATTAGATTTGCTGGATATTGCCGGTTACAATTACGGTTCGGGACGTTACCCGTTGGAAGCAAAGGCACATCCGCAGAGAGTCATTGTGGGAAGCGAAACATTTCCACAGGATATTGCAAAGAACTGGAAGATGGTGAAAGAGTATCCTTATCTGATTGGTGATTTCATGTGGACGGCATGGGATTATCTTGGGGAGGCAGGATTAGGTGCATGGGCGTATACACCGGACGGAAAAGGTTTCAATAAACCCTATCCGTGGCTGCTTGCAGACTGCGGAGCGCTGGATATACTCGGCAATTCTAATGGGGAACTGTATCTTGCGCAGGCGGCGTGGGGATTGCTGGATGCGAAGCCGGCGATAGCCGTACAGCCGGTGAACCATCCGGGCGTTAAACCGGCGAAGATGGTCTGGAGAGGTACAAATGCCCTGCCGAGCTGGAGTTACCGCGGTTGTGACGGAAACAAGGCTGTTGTTGAAGTATACAGCGGACAGCCGATGGTAGAACTGTTCTTAAACGGAAAGAGTTTTGGCAGGAAGAAAGTAAAGGACTGTAAGGCGGCTTATAAATTGAAGTATCAATCTGGCGAACTAAAGGCAATAGCCTATGATGCGAGCGGGCGGACACGGGGAGAGCGTATCTTGGTATCCGCGGACGGACCGCTGCAGATACAGGTGGTTACAGACAAAAAAACGGTAAAACCGGGAGAAGTGATTTATCTGGATATCAGACTGACAGATGCAGACGGCATCGTGGAGGCGAACGCAGACACTACACTTACGACCGTGGTAAAAGGCGGCGAACTGCTTGGTTTTGGCAGTGCTAATCCGCGAACAGAGGAACGATTTGAAAGCGGGAAATATACGACCTATTACGGACTGGCACAGGCTGTAGTCCGTGCAGGAGAAACAGGAACGGTAACGATATCCATTCATGGAGATGGAGTAAAGGCAGCTACAGTAGAAATTATCTGCGAGAAATCAAAAGAAGATTAGGAGGGGTTAGTAATGGGAAAAAACAAACAAGGATTTTTGGCAAAACTTTTTTCAAAGGATATCTTCAATACCAGAATTACATCTGCTAATACACAGAAAAGCGAGATGTGGCTGGGATACTTTTTTGGACCGTGTTTTGTATATATGGTATATTATGCGGCAGCAGGTTCATACCTTACACAGTTTTACACGGATGTATTGGGAATTGGCGGTATCTTTTTAACAATGATGCCTATTTTTTCAAAAATATTTGATGCTATTACGAATATTATCATGGGGCGGATTATTGATAAGACACGCACGAAGCAGGGAAAGGCAAGACCATGGGTATTGATTTCCGGTGTCTGCCTGACCATTTCAGGATGCCTTCTTTATATGGTCCCGAAAGCATCTTACAATGTGCAGATTATCTGGATTATTATCAGTTATAATTTGTTTTTTGCTTTTTCATTTACCATCTATAATATGAGTCATAACCTGATGGTGCCGTTGTCTACCAGAAATACGAAGCAAAGAGACGGTCTTGCCATGATGACCAGCTTCGGTATGAATATGCTGCCCGGACTTCTGGTGACGATTATTCTGCCTATTATGATAAGGGCATTCGGCGTAGGCTCCAATGCGCAGGGAACATGGATTTCCATGATGAGCATTATTTCCATTCTGGCAATTCCAGCTACTCTGCTCGAATACTATTTTACGAAAGAGCGTGTAACAGAGGAGAGCATTTCTGATGAAGGTGAAAACCGCATGGAACTGGTTCCGATGGGAAAACAGCTCAAAGCGTGCCTGACAGACCGTTATTGGCTCACCGTTATGGGATTCATGCTGATTTACAATATTTTTAATATTTTATCTACTAACAGTATGCTGTATTTCTGTAACTGGGTAGTCAGTGATTCCGTAGACGGAGGTACAGGGGTGCAGGTGATTGTAAACGCCATCGGGCAGGCGCCGTTAGGTCTTGGAATTGTAATTTTGTGGCCGCTTGTTAAGAAGTTTGGCAAAAGATGGGTAACACAGATTGGCTTTGTTCTTGGCGCAGCCGGATGCTTGATAGTTCTTTTGAATCCACACAATCTGGGTATTATTTTGGTGGGACTGTTAATTAAGTCTGTTGGTCAGTTGCCTACTTATGCCATGATGGCTCTTTTAGGAGAGGCATTGGATCATATTGAGTGGAAAAATTCTTTCCGTGCGGATGGATTTTCTGCTTCTGTTTATGCAATTATCATTACAGTAACTGCCGGCTTGGGACAGACAATTATTTTAGGCGGCATCAATGCGTTTGGCTATATTGCTCCATCATCCACGGCGGAGGTAATTAACCAGCCGTCGGCTATGCAGACCTTTTTCGCATGGTGCTTTGTAGGCGTTCCGATGGTAGGGTATCTCATAGGGTCGTTACTCATGTCTTTCTATGATTTAGAAGGAAAGATGCAACAGATTTCAGCAGATATTACGGCGCGGCACAAAGCGGAGGCAGAGGCTCGCGGTGAGGTTTACATTTCTCCGGAAGAAAAGGCGGCGCTGGAACAGGAAGAATTAGAGCGCAAGGCGGAAGAGAAACGCGTTGAAGAGTTGAAAGAAAAATGTGCGAAAAAAGGACTGAATTTCGAAGAAGAAGAAAAGAAATATCAGGACGCGCTGGCGGCACAGAAAGCAAAGGCTGAGGCGAAAGCAGCAAAGAAGAAAAAATAAAGGGAGGTTGCCGGATGGATAAGCAACAGATTAAGAATATTGTTTCTCAGATGACGCTGGAAGAAAAGGCAGGTCTTACCAGTGGGCGCGATAACTGGTTCACAAAAGGAATAGAAAGACTGGGCATCTTTCCCGTCCGTACCAGTGACGGTCCTCACGGACTGCGGACGCAGGAGGGAGAGGAAAATTCCCTTGCGGAAGAACGCAGTGCGAAGACGGTCTGCTTTCCGGCAGCATGTTTGTCAGCAGCGAGTTTTGACAGGAAATTAATCTATGAGATGGGCAAGACATTGGGAGAGGAATGTCAGGCGCTCGGGGTAAACGTCTTACTGGGTCCGGGGGTCAACATGAAGAGGAGTCCTTTGTGCGGGCGGAACTTTGAGTATTTTTCGGAAGACCCGTATCTGGCAGGAGAAATGGGCGCGGCATTCGTGGAGGGAGTGCAGAGTCAGGGCGTAGGCACCAGCCTGAAGCATTATCTGGCGAACAATCAGGAGCACCGCCGTATGGATTCTTCTTCTGAAATGGATGAACGGACTATGCGGGAAATCTATATGTCGGCTTTTGAGCGTGTGGTAAAGAAGGCAAAACCTTGGACGGTCATGGCATCCTATAACAAAATAGGCGGAACGCATACGACTGAGAACAAAAAATATCTGACCGAAATTCTGCGGGATGAATGGGGATTTGAAGGACTGGTTGTGAGCGACTGGGGCGCGACTCATAACCGGGTGGGTGCGGTGGAAGCCGGATGTGACCTTACAATGCCGGCGGAGAATACGGACGAAGAAATCATAAAAGCAGTACAGGAAGGAAGGCTTTCTGAAGAAGCTCTGGATAAGGCGTGTGAAAATCTTCTGTCGCTGGCATTTAAGGCGCAGGAAAATCAGAAAAAAGATGTCGCTTTTGCGTATGAAAACGACCATGAATTAGCACGCAGAATCGTCGCGGAATCTATGGTGCTTTTGAAAAACGAGGACAATATTCTGCCACTGAAAAAAGATGAAAGAGTTGCATTTATCGGTCCTTTTGCAGAAAAACCCCGTTTTCAGGGCGGTGGTTCCAGTCATATTACCTGCTTTAAGATTAGTAATGTGATAGATACGGCAAAGGAGAGAGGGTTAGAAGTTCTCTATGCAAAAGGATGCGGGGATGATGGGAAAACAGACGATGCATTGTTAAATGAAGCAGCGGAACTGGCAAAAGAGGCAGAGAAAGTTGTTTTATGTGTTGGTTTGACAGACATCATCGAATCGGAAGGTTACGACAGGAAGGATATGCGAATGCCAGAAGGACATATCAGGCTGATTGAAAAAATCTGCAAAGTTAATGTCAATACAATCGTTGTCCTACATAATGGTGCGCCGGTGGAAATGCCGTGGGTAAATTTGCCCAAAGGCGTCATAGAAGCCTATCTTGCAGGGCAGGCAGTGGGTGAGGCGCTTTTGGATGTGTTGTATGGTGATGTAAATCCTTCGGGACATCTCGCAGAAAGTTTCCCTATCCGTTTAGAGGATAATCCTTCTTATCTGTATTTTGGCGGTGAAAACGGCGTAGTATCTTATCAGGAAGGATTGTTCATCGGTTATCGTTATTATGAAAGCAAAAAAATGCCGGTAAGATTTCCTTTTGGCTATGGACTGAGTTATACCACATTCACCTACCATGACTTGTCCGTGGAAAAAGAGAAACTGGATGAGAGCGAGAGCGTTAAGGTTTCCGTAAAAGTTACAAATACGGGTGCCGTTATGGGAAAAGCAGTGATTCAGCTTTATGTCTCGCCGGAGAAAGTAGAGGCAATACGCCCGGTGCGGGAGTTAAAAGCATTTGATAAGGTAGAACTGCAGCCCGGAGAGACGAAAAAAGTCATGTTCGAGCTGGAACCGAGGGCATTTCAGCATTGGAATACGGTGGTGCATAACTGGAGAACGGAACAAGGCAAATATGCAATCCAGGTTGGAGAGAACGCGAGAGATATCGTGTTGGAAAAAGAGATATACATTGAGGCGGAACCGGTTCCGCCGCTTGGCGGTTACAGTCCGCAGATGGCAATCGGGGAGTTTGCAAAGAGTAAGAAAGCACACACTTTTCTGGATGAGAACATTATTTTCATGATAAAAGGAATGGCAGCTAACGGATATATCCCACAAGAAGCAATGGCGATGTTAGAGCAGGTACCCGGCGGTATTTCTCTGGATATGATTAATGCAATGGCAAGCCGTATGGGGCATCAAAGCGGTGCCGGACTGGATGTACTGATGGCACAGTCGCTTGGAGTTTTCGAAATGTTTCTCCCGGAGGAAAAGAAACAGGAACTGCGCGAACTGATTCAGAAATTAAATGAAAAATGAAGATTGTGGTAAGCAGAAATGCAGTACGGAAATGAGGGAATAATGAACGAATCAATCAAGAATTTACTGGATGGAAAATATGGAAATTATATTATGCCGTTTTTCTGGCAGCATGGTGAAGAAGAGGCTGTTTTGCGGAAGTATATGGGCGTAATCCATGATTGTGGAATTGGTGCAGTCTGCATAGAAAGCCGTCCCCACCCTGATTTCTGCGGAGAAAAGTGGTGGAGGGATATGGACATCATTTTAGACGAAGCAAAGAAGCATGATATGAAAGTCTGGATTCTGGATGACAGTCATTTTCCCACTGGGTATGCTAACGGCGCCCTTGCAGATGCTCCGGAGGAGTTGTGTCGTCAGGGAATCTGCTATGAGAGCAGGAATGTGAAAGGCGGCAGAAAAGTATCCGTGAATGTAGATAAGTTCCTGAAAAAGAAAAATGACAAATTTTCCCTGTTTGAATTAGGCGGCGGGGCAGGGAAAAAAAGAGTATTTTCGCCGGATGTGATACTAAGCGTAACAGCGGTCAGAATGGAAGATGAAAATCAAGGGCAAGAGTGTATAGGAAAAACGTTTATAGATTTGACATGTAGGATACAAAACGGTAGGCTTTTGTGGAGTGCACCGGAGGGCAACTGGAAGATAGGGCTGTGCAAATTATCGAGAAACTGCGGTGCGCACCGTACTTATATCAATATGATGAATCCGGATTCCTGCCGTATTCTTCTGGATTCCGTATATGAGCTTCATTATGAACACTATAAAGAGGAATTTGGAAAGGCGATAGCAGGCTTTTTCTCTGATGAACCGGAGCTTGGAAACGGCAAGTTGTATTCTAATGAAAAGTTAGGTGCAGAGCAGGATTTGCCATGGTCGCATCTTTTAGTGCCGGAATTGGTAAAATCATTGGGTGAGGAATGGAAAAGCTATATGCCGTATCTATGGGATGCAGATTTAGATCCTGTCCGGACAGCCCGCGTGCGCTATGCTTATATGGATGCTGTGACAAAAGCAGTAAAGAGCGCTTTTTCCGAGCAGATAGGGGACTGGTGCAGAAGCCATGGCGTGGAATATATTGGTCATGTGGTGGAAGATAATAATGCTCATGCAAGGACGGGCAGTTCTCTGGGACATTATTTCCGTGGCCTTGCGGGACAGGATATGGCAGGAATCGATGATATCGGCGGGCAGGTCATGCCGCAGGGTGAAGACGGCCCTGATAAGTTCATGCGCTTTCAGACGCGTGACGGAGAGTTCTATCACTATATTCTTGGGAAACTCGGTCCATCTTTGGGTGCGATTGATGCAAAGAAGCAAGGGCGCACGATGTGTGAAATTTTCGGTAATTATGGCTGGTCGGAGGGACTGCGGTTGGAACGGTATCTGGCAGACCATTTCATGGTAAACGGCGTGAATCGGTTTGTTCCGCATGCTTTCAGCGCAAAGGAGTTTCCAGACCCGGATTGCCCGCCTCATTTTTATGCGAACGGACATAATCCGCAGTATAAGCATTTTAAGAGCCTGATGGGATACATGAACCGTGTTTGTGAGCTTATTAATGGAGGAAGGCATATTGCTCCAATTGCAATGCTGTATCATGGGGAGGCAGAATGGAGCGGCGATGCTATGCTGATGCAGAAGCCGGCAAGGAAACTGCTGGATGCGCAGATGAATTTTGATATACTGCCTACGGATGTGTTCCGCGATATGGAATATTATCATACGGACTTGGAAACAGAATTTCGGGTAAATACACAGACATATCGTGCATTGGTGATTCCTTACGCACAGTTTATTTCAAAATCTCTGCTAACTGTCATTGAAAGACTGTTGCAGCTTGAAATACCTGTAATATTTATAGATGAACTGCCAAAGGGATTTTATGATGGAAGCGGAAATCTTGATTCTATAAAAGACAGATGCATGGCCGTTCCACTGGAAAAATTAACAGACGTTCTGGAACAAAATAGTGTGTCGGAGATAACGCTTATGCCCTCGAATAATCGTGTCCGGTACCTGCACTACAGGAAGAAAATGGATATCTATTATTTCATCAATGAAGGGACGGAATGCTACAAAGGGATTTTTGAACTTCCGCAGGCAGGGGCAGTATATGCCTACCATGCATGGGACAATGTATTGGAAACAGTGGAAAAAACAGAGAATGACGGTAAGAGCCGAATAACGGTGGAATTGGAACCTTTTCAAAGCCTGATTCTGGTGTTTGATGAAGCAGCGGAAAAGATGCTGAGACGTCCATTGTCCATTGTTGAAAAAATAGGAAAAGAAGCGGCATTTTCCGGCGAATGGAAGCGCAGCATTTGTGAAAGTACTGCCTATCCGGATTTTGGTCAGGAAAAAGCAGTTCAGCTTCCCAATCTTCTGGCAGAAGAAATGCCAAAGTTTTCCGGATGGGTGCGTTATGAAAACAGAATTCATTTAAAGGGTGCGGCAAAGACGATTTTGACAATCAGTGACGCATATGAAGGCGTGGAGGTCTTCGTAAACGGAATCAGTGCAGGAGTACAGGTGGTGCCGACACACCGCTTTGACATTTCCAGCCTGGTAAAAGAAGGAGATAATGAGATTGTTATAGAGGTATCCACCACACTGGAGAGAGAGCGTGCTGCGGCGAAGAACCGGACAATGCCGGAAAAGCTGATGCAGAATAAGGTACTTGCACCTATAGGAATTACCGGGGTAGTAAAGGTTTATGAAGAAAAATAGGGTAGTATTGGAGTAGAAAAGAAATCATAAAGTCAAAAGGGCGCTTCTTGCATGTGACTGCATAAAATATAGAGAATGTATAAGCACAAGGAGCGCATAATGGATTCGCAAAAATTTGAGAACATCCTGAACCTTGCCTTGGATACCCCGGAGGAGGAACGGGAGAAATCATTGGAACTGAATATAGGTTATGAAAGAGAGGACAATACTTGGGAGCTTATCATAAAGTATCATGGTGATTTGCGGCAGGGTTTGTCCTTTCTTTTGCGTCTGCCGCAGGGAAATCTGATTCAGATAGAGGAACTGATAGCAGGCTACGCTATTTTGACTGTGCCTGCATCATTGATAGACGCACTGGCAGGGATAGAGGAAATCGAATATATTGAGAAGCCGAAAAGGCTTTTTTTTGATATATTGCAGGGGAAAATTGCTTCGTGCATCGTACCGGGCAGTCCGCTTGCCGATTCTTTGCGCGGACAGGGCATTTTAGTGGCAGTTATTGATTCCGGTATTGCATGGCGGAATAGAGATTTCCGCTATGTGGACGGAACGAGCAGAATCCTTTATTTGTGGGACCAGACGCTGCAGGCGGAGCGTGTCTGGGAGCGAATTGCAGAGAGGGAGCTGCTTCCGGAAGAAAGGAGGCAGGATTATGCGCCGCCGGAGGGTTTTCTGACAGGGGTGGAGTTTGACAAGGCGCAGATTGACGAAGCATTGAGTGTCTCGACGGAAATAGATGGAAATTTACTGGTGCCAAGCGTAGATACATCGGGACACGGCACGGCAGTTGCAGGTATTGCAGCAGGAAACGGGCTTTCATCCGATGGCGTTAATGCAGGAGTGGCGCCGGAAAGCGACTTAATCATTGTAAAGCTGGGAACGCCAAGAGCGGAGTCTTTTCCGAGAACAACGGAATTGATGCGTGCGTTGACTTATGTAGTCAGAAAATCGTTGGAGTTACAAAGACCGTTGGCAGTCAATTTAAGTTTCGGGAATACATATGGTGCGCATAACGGTACTTCTCTGTTGGAGAGGTTTATTGATAATGTTTCGGAAATCGGCAGAAGTGTCATCTGTGTGGGAAGCGGCAATGAAGGTGCTTCCGGAGGACATACCGGAGGAAGCGTGGGGATAACGTCAAGCGGCGCGGCAGCCGATTCTGTGGCAATAGAATTAGTTGTCGGGAATTATGAAACTGGTTTAAATGTGCAACTCTGGAAAGATTATGCTGACCGCTACAGGGTTTATCTGCGTTCTCCTGTTGGTGAAGAGTTCAGTGTAGATACGGACAGAGTGGGAAAACAGACTTATACTTTGGAGCAGACAAGGATTCTTTTATATAACGGGGAACCGGCTCCCTATATAACAAGTCAGGAGATTTATTTTGATTTTCTGCCGTTTACTAATGGGAGTTATGTAAACAATGGCGTTTGGACTTTCATCTTAGAGCCAATTAGGACAGTGACGGGAAATTATACTTTTTATCTGCCGTCGGAGACTGTGCGTTCTGAACAGACGCGCTTTGTCCGGCCAACGCCTGACGTGACACTGACGATTCCCTCTACGGCGTCGAAAGTGATAACGGTAGGCGCATATCAAACAGCGCTGGAGG
>JAIEDW010000172.1 GCA_029067805.1 Lachnospiraceae bacterium | reverse complement strand
ATATGAAAAAAGATTTAACGCAGGGAAACGTAACAAAAACCATGTTGTTGTTTGCCTATCCGATGATATTGGGAAATTTATTGCAGCAATGTTATAATATCGCCGATACGCTGATTGTCGGCAGATTTTTAGGTCCGGATGCCTTGGCGGCGGTAGGCTCCGCATATTCGTTGATGACTTTTTTGACTTCTATTATTATCGGTTTATGCATGGGAAGCGGCACGGTTTTTTCCGTATGGTTTGGCAAGAAGAACCATCGGCAGATGAAAAACAGTATGGCAGCTTCGTTTTTGTTTATTGCGGCAGTTACGGTTGTGATAACCGCGGCGGTATTTGCGGGGATTGATTGGATCTTAAAGCTGCTGCGTGTGCCTTCTGATATCTATGCGTTGATGCGGGAGTATGTGTGGATCATTTTTGGCGGTATCGTTTTTGTGTTCTTGTATAATTATTTCGCGTTTTTGCTGCGTGCTGTGGGAAATTCCGTAGCGCCGCTGTGTTTTCTCGGCATTGCTGCGATATTAAACATAACGCTTGATATTTTATTTGTGGTAGTGTTTAAAAAGGGAGTAGGCGGCGCGGCGCTTGCTACAGTCATCGCGCAGGCGGTATCGGGTGCCGGTATCGGAATTTATGTATGGTTGAAGGAGACAGAGCTTCGTCCGAAACGAAAAGAACTTGCAATCGGCAAAGCAACTATCTTTGAGGTGGTACGGCATTCCTCTGCCGCGTGTGTACAGCAATCTGTGATGAATTTCGGAATTTTAATGATACAGGGATTGGTGAACAGTTTTGGCGCGGCGGTTATGGCGGCGTTTGCGGCAGCGGTAAAGATTGATTCGTTTGCTTATATGCCCGCACAAGAATTCGGCAATGCGTTTTCCCTTTTTATCTCCCAAAACTATGGCGGAGGAAAGCAGGAGCGCGTGCAGGAGGGAATCCGAAAGGCAGTGAAGGTTTCCGCCGCTTTTTGCTTGGCAGTTTCGCTGGTTATCTTTATTCTTGCGCCATATCTGATGCAGATTTTTGTGGACAAAACGAAGACGGAAATTATAAGGACAGGAATAGGTTATTTGCGGATTGAGGGCAGTTTTTATTGTGGAATCGGCATCTTATTTTTGTTGTACGGCTATTACCGAGGTGTGGAAAAGCCCGAAATGTCTTTGGTTTTGACGATAATCTCATTGGGAACAAGAGTTTTACTTGCGTATCTGCTTTCGCCCATTCCGTCCATCGGCGTTTTGGGAATTTGGTGGGCGATTCCAATTGGTTGGTTTTTAGCGGATTTGACCGGAATACTGTATCTGAAAAAAATCCATCACCGAAGGTGATTTTGCATGGATTTCTACCTGTTACTGGAACGGAGTGAACAGTAACGGTGGACATTGAACGGTTGAAACGGAGGGAATGATGAAAAAGGTACTGTCAATTTATTTAAGACCATACTATGGGCGTATGCTGGTAGGATTTCTCATTAAGTTTACCGGGACGATTATGGATTTGTGTCTTCCTTGGATTTTGGCATATATGATTGACACGGTCATTCCAAAAAATGAGAGAAACGGCATTTACATATGGGGCTTGGTGATGCTTGTGTGCTCCGTGCTTGCCTTGACGTTTAATGTAATCGCAAACCGCATGGCGTCGAAAGTGGCAAGAGATACAACGGAAACGATACGTCATGATTTGTTTGAGCGTATTATGTGGCTCTCCAATGCGAAGACGGATGCATTTACAAAGCCTTCTCTCATATCAAGGCTTACAACGGATACCTATAATGTGCATCAGATGCTCGGCAGAGTACAGCGACTTGGGATACGTGCGCCGATTCTGGTAATAGGCGGTATTCTTGTGACTTTGACACTGGATCCGGTTCTCACGCTTGTGCTGGTTTCCGTGATGCCGATAACGGCATTTGTTACTTATTATTTTTCCCAAAAGGGTATTCCGCTGTATAATGCGCTCCAAAAAGCGGTGGATCAGTTTGTGCGGCTGTTACGCGAGGATATCGCTGGTATTCGTGTGATTAAGGCGCTTTCCAAGACCGATTACGAAAAGGAAAAATATGATGCGTTAAACAAAGAGGTTGTTACGCTGGAAAAAAAGGCGGACGTGACAATGGCGGTTGTCAATCCGGCGACCAACCTGTTTTTGAATTTAGGACTTGTTCTCGTTGTGATTGTTGGTGCGTACAGAGTCAATCGGGGCTATTCGGAGGTTGGGAAAATTCTTGCCTTTCTTACTTATTTTACAATTATCCTGAATGCGATGATCAATGTATCGAAAATGTTTGTCGTTATTTCCAAGGCGGTCGCTTCGGCGGGGCGTATTATGGAAGTGATTGATACGCCCGAGGATATGTTTTGCGAAGTCTGTGAGAGGATGGAGAAGGATACTGATTATATCCGCTTTGCGGGTGTAACATTTTCGTATCAAACGGGTGGCGTTCGTCTGACGGAGAAAACGGAACCGAATCTGGCAGATATCAGCTTCTCATTAAAAAAAGGAGAAACGCTTGGAATCATTGGCGCGACGGGAGCGGGGAAGAGTACGCTTGCCGCTCTTTTAATGCGTTTTTATGACGCTGACGAGGGCAATATCTATATAGAAGGCGAAAATATCCGTGCGATACCAACGGGAATGCTTCGCAAAAAGTTTGGCGTGGTATTCCAAAACGATACGATTTTCGAGGATACCATTACGGAGAATGTCCGCATGGGGCGGACACTGTCCGACGAGGAAATCCGAGAGGCGATTGCACACGCGAGGGCAAAGGAATTTGTGGAGGAAGCGGGAAGAGGATATGATAATCAGATGAATGTGCGCGGTGCAAACTTAAGCGGCGGACAGAAACAGCGCATTTTGATCGCAAGAGCGTTGGCGGCGAAACCGGATATTTTGATCTTAGATGATTCTTCAAGTGCGCTTGACTATCGGACAGATGCAGCTTTGCGTCACGAGCTGGCGGCGCATTTTGCGGATACGACAAAGCTGATCATTGCGCAGCGGATTAGCTCAATCATGCACGCGGATCATATTATGGTGCTGGAGGAAGGAAAAATGATCGGTTACGGAACGCATCAGGAATTGTTGGAGCACTGTGAGGTTTACCGAGAAATCAGAGACTCGCAAATATAACAGTTGATATTTTAATGTATCTAAATAAAGAAAGGAGGAATCGCATCATGGCGGAAAAGCAAAAAAAGTATGAAAAGCCGAAAAACCGCAGAGGAACAATTCTGCGTCTTGGTTCTTATTTGATGCAATATAAATATTGGGTACTGCTTGCCCTAGCGCTGACAGTGGGGAGTAATCTGCTGGCGCTTATGGGACCGATGCTTTCAGGCTATGCGATTGATGCGATTGAGCTGGGAGTCGGAAACGTAGATTTTGCGCGTGTGTTTTATTATGCAGGGCTTATGGTGGTTTTCTATCTGGCATCTTCCGTACTGTCATATCTGATTGCTGTTTTGATGATACATATCAGCCGTAAGGTTGTGTACAAGATGCGGCAAGATGTGTTTACACGTCTTTTGGAACTTCCTGTGGGGTATTTTGACACACATCAGACGGGGGATATCATCAGCCGTATTTCGTATGACATTGACACGGTCAATACGTCGCTTGCAAACGATTTGGTTCAAATATTGACGACATTGATCACGGTAATAGGAGCGTTTGCGATGATGATCGTGATTTCTCCAAGACTGGTGTTGATTTTTGCATTTACCGTTCCGCTTTCTGCTGTGCTGACAAAGCTGATCACTCAAAAGACGCGCCCGCTGTTTCGTCTTCGCTCCCGCAAACTTGGCGAATTGAACGGTTTTGTGGAAGAAATGATATCGGGACAGAAAACGTTAAAGGCGTATCATCAGGAGGAAAACACGATTAAAAAGTTTGACGGGCAAAATGAGGAGGCAGTGGAGGCTTATTATCGGGCGGAATACTATGGAAGTGTGGTAGGACCGACTGTGAATTTCATTAATAACCTTTCGCTTACGTTGGTCAGTGTGTTTGGAGCGCTTTTGTATCTTGCAGGGCAGATGAGAATTGGAAGCATTTCTTCTTTTATCCTGTATTCAAGAAAGTTTTCGGGTCCGATTAACGAGGCGGCAAACATTATGAGTGAGCTGCAGTCTGCGCTGGCAGCGGCAGAACGTGTGTTTAATATGATTGATGAGCCGACGGAAACGCTTGACAGGGAAGGCGCGGTAGAGCTGAAAACGGTCAAGGGCGATGTTTCGCTGGAGAAAGTAAGCTTTGGGTACACGAAGGATCAGGTTATCATCAAAGATTTAAGCTTACATGCCGCATCGGGGAAACTTGTTGCAATTGTAGGACCGACGGGTGCGGGAAAGACGACGTTGATCAATCTTTTGATGCGCTTTTATGATGTGGAAAGCGGCCATATATATGTGGACAATCATGAAATCCGGGATGTTACGCGTTGCAGTCTTAGAAAAGCTTATGCGATGGTGTTACAGGATACATGGCTTTTTCAGGGAACGGTTTTTGAAAATATTGCGTACGGCAAACAGGGCGCGACGATAGAGGAGGTGACGGCTGCTGCAAAGGCGGCGAAAATCCATCCCTACATTATGCGCCTGCCGCAAGGGTATGACACCGTTCTTACCGATGAGGGGACGAATATTTCCAAGGGACAAAAGCAGCTTTTGACAATCGCAAGAGCGATGCTTTTGGACGCTCCGATGCTGATTCTGGATGAGGCGACTTCCAATGTGGATACGAGAACGGAGCAGCAGATCCAACAGGCAATGCGGAAACTGATGGAGCATAAAACATGCTTTGTGATTGCGCACAGGCTCTCGACGATTCAGAATGCAGATGTAATTTTAGTGGTAAACCACGGAGAGATTGTAGAGCAGGGCACACATGGGGAATTGATGGAGAAGAAAGGTTTTTACCATCAGCTTTACAGAGCACAGTTTGAGTAGATTTTTCTATCCCTTATGAGGATTATGTGGTATACTGAAATCGGGGTGGGGATTCATATGAGGAAGGTTTATCAAAACATAATCAAACTGATACTGGCTGTATCCATTATTGCGAGTGGATTTTTACTCAATTTATCGGTAACGTTGTCTGCCGCCGATACGGATAAAATGGAGGTACATTTTATCGATGTCGGACAGGGAGATGCCACTTTGATAACAAATGGCGGACATTCTATGCTGATCGACGCGGGAGATGACACGAAAGGAACGACAATTCAGAATTATCTGCAAAAACAGAACATCAAAAAGCTGGATTATCTGATTCTTACGCACCCGGATGCGGATCACATCGGCGGAGCGCCTGTCATTATCACAAAATTTGACATTGATAAGGTTTTTATGTCCAATTATGAGAAGGATAATAAAACATATCAAAAACTGATACAGGCAATGGACAATAAGCGGTTGAAAGGGAAAACGCCTGCAGTTGGTTCGCAGTATGCGCTCGGGACGGCACAGATAACCATTCTTGCGCCCAATAAAACCTACAATAATCCAAACGATGCCTCGATTGCGTTGATCATACAAAACGGTGACAATAAATTTTTGTTTACAGGTGATGCGCAAGAACCTGCCGAAAACGATATTTTGGAAAATGACCTTGCTGTTTCGGCTGACGTTTACCATGCAGGGCATCATGGAAGCAGAACGTCTACATCGGAAACATTTTTCGCGGCAGTGAAGCCGTCGTATGCTGTGATCAGCTGCGGTGTAGGAAACTCCTACGGACATCCTCACGCACAGACGCTAAATACCTTTCGGACAAATGGAGTAAAGGTTTATCGGACAGATGAACAGGGCAGCATTATAGCCGTGAGCGACGGAAAGGAGATTACATGGAATTGCACTCCGTCTGAAACATGGCTTGCGGGGGAGGCGACGGTTTCTTCATCGACTGTCGGGGAGGTAGCGGATTCGTCTGTCGTAACGTATGTTTGTAATAAAAATACGAAAAAATTTCATAAGCCTGCGTGTTCCAGCGTAAATGACATGAGCGAAAAAAATAAACTGGAAGTCACATTATCACGGGAAGAAGTGATTGCGCAGGGATATGTGCCATGTAAACGGTGCAAACCATAGAAAATAAAATACATATGTTATTTAAATAAAGGAAAAGGAGAGTTTTTTATGTTTGAATTTACAGATGACTGCCTTAC
>JAIEDW010000171.1 GCA_029067805.1 Lachnospiraceae bacterium | reverse complement strand
TGTTTCGGAGGAGTGTTTCTGGGAATAGGCGTGGGGCTCGTTATTCGCTCCGGCGGCTGCCTCGACGGAACGGAGACAGTGGCGATCTTTCTGAACAGGCGTTTTAATCTTCCGGTGGGACAGACGGTTCTTTTCATCAATGTCATAATCTATACGATTGCAGGTTTTCTGTTTGGATTTGACCGGGCCATGTACAGCCTGCTGACGTATTTTATCACGTCGAAAGTGATCGATTTTGTAGAAACAGGCGTGGAGCAGGCGAAAGCCGCCATGATAATCACAAATGAGGGACGCGAGATTGCGGATGAGATTTATAAGAAGATGGGACGCACCGTGACGATGTTAGAGGGTGAGGGCTTGATCAGTGGGAAAAAGGTGGTCCTCTACTGTGTACTGAACCGACTTGAGATCTATGAACTGAAGCATCTGATCAAAGAGGTAGATGCGAGCGCTTTTATCACGATTAGTGATGTGTCGGAGATTATTGGAAATCATATTAAAAAGAAGGCGGCTAAAGATATGTCATAAAGTGATTCATCAATGCTCTGTGTGGGAAACCATGCAGGGCATTTTTTAGACTTCTCTGCCCCCTTGCACGACAACATTATAATATGATAAAATAGCAATAGATTAAATTTGCCCGAATGAGCATAATTTACCTTAAAACTTTAATACATGAATCAAAGAGGAAAAAACGATGAAAAAGAAACTTTTACTTTTGGGAAACAATAAGCGTCTGATCACAGACTTCTTTATGCAGATGGATTTTTATTTTATCTGTGCGAGCACCTCGATCATAGCAGGTGATATGGCCACGCATTATCAGTTTTTCGAACCGGATGCGATCGTATATTGTATGCGTGCGGAGAGCAGAGATAACATTATTGGTGTCACAAGCTTTGTGGAAAATGTCGCGAAAAAGGGCAAAACACCGTTCATTGTCGTAGCAGATGCGTCAGATTATGAATTTTTGGGTAAAATGCCTGGTGGAAGAGCCGATTTGAGAATAGGGGCAGGCGCTTCGATATCAGAAATACAGAGTGAAGTGAATAATATTATCACACGATACAAAAATAATCAGCTTGAAGAAGTTACCACAAAAAATGTATCGCAACTGGACGATACGTTCAGTACGCTCGCGAAGCTGGAGGCGGAGCTAAGCAGTGTGAGTGGCGCAGCTTCGGACGTAAATATACAAAAACTTGCTCCAAAGAGTGAATCTGCTGCCACTACAGGACGACCGAGAATACTGGTTGTCGATGATTCAACGATCATTCACAAAGCAATCAAAAGTTACGTGGAAAATGTCTATGATGTTTCCACCGCGATCAGTGGAGCGGCGGCGTTGCGTTTTCTGCAGGCAAAAGAAGTCAATGCAATCCTTTTGGACTATGAAATGCCCGAGATGGACGGACCGGAGGTGTTAACGCAGATAAGAAATAATCCGCTTACTGCAAATATTCCTGTTATTTTCCTTACCGGTGTCAATGATACCTCAAAAATTCAAAAAGCTTTGATGCTCAAACCGAACGGATACCTTTTAAAACCGATCGACAAAAATGTGTTGATGGACAAACTCAAGGAGATTTTGGGATAGGGGGTACATAATGAACACGGAAATAACAGTAGAAAAAGAAAATGAGAAGGAAAAAGAGATTACTCTTACAGACTTGTTTGATGTTGCGATGCTCCAACGTATACAGGACGCGTTTTCCGATATGACAGGACTTGCCGCGCTGATTACCGATGCAAACGGAGTGCCTGTCACAAAAGGAACAAATTTTACGGATTTCTGTGCGAAGTACACACGCGTGAGTCCGGTCGGCTGTTTGCGCTGTCAGGAATGTGATAAGCGCGGCGCGGAAATGACGCTGAAGGAAGGCGAGCCGGTTGTTTATCGATGCCATGTGGGATTGATGGACTTTGCGGCGCCAATCCTTGCGGGCGGAAAAATGATAGGGTGCTTTGTTAGCGGACAGGTGCTCACGGAAAGCCCGAATATTATAACGGTTATGCAAAGTGCGGGAGAATTGAAAATAGACCTGATAAAATACCTGCAGGCAGTCATGCAGGTAAAGGTTCTCGACAGGGATACGATTGACAGACAGGCGCGTTTTCTCTATACGCTGACGGATATTATTTCCAGCATTGCCTATCATCGCTACAAGATGGAGGAGGCAAATATTGAAATTGAGAAAGCGGCGAAAATGAAGTCGGACTTTCTTGCGAATATGAGTCATGAGCTTAGGACGCCAATGAATGCTGTAATTGGAATGGCGGAAATGGCATTGCGCAAAGATGCGCCCGATGACGTGAG
>JAIEDW010000170.1 GCA_029067805.1 Lachnospiraceae bacterium | reverse complement strand
CCTCCAGACCAGCCGATGGACCACAGAATAATTTTTATTAAAAATCAACAAATTATAAATTTTATATAAGCTTATTGTAGCACTTTTTACCTAATAATTGCAATATATTTACAATTTTCCGTTCCTTCAAACCTTTCCAAGCTGCTCATATAAGGATTTTGTCGTCTTTTTGCGGGTAATCTCCACAAGTCCGAGTGCGGTAATATCGACTACATTAGTCAATATCCGGTCTTTTTTTGCAAGCACGCGAAGTTCCTGTAAAAGCGCTGCGTCCTTTTCGGCATCCTCCATATTGATAAAATCAACCAATATCATTCCCGTAAGATTTCGAAGACGTATCTGACGCATCATTTCGTCAGCCGCTTCCGTATTAATTTTGTAAATGTACTCCGCAGGATCCTTTTTCGCAATATTTTTTCCGGAGTTCACATCAATGACATACATCGCCTCTGTCTTTTCAATGACAAGATACGCGCCTGATTTTAACCATACCTTCTTTGCCAGCAGTTCCTCCAGCTGCGTTTCCACACGATAAAGCTTTTGCAGCGGATAATTCTCATCCCGATATAACAAAAGTGCCGAAAGCTGCTCTTGCATATAGAGTGACATAAATGCGCTCGTTTCCTCATAAAGCGTCTGACTGTCCGTGACAATCTGCCGATAAACACTGCCCTCGTCCCGCAGATTCGTCAGATAAGAGGGCGGCGACTGCCATATGCAGCTATAGCATGTCCTGTGAATCCCCTCCCGAATTAAGGTGGACAATTTCTCATTTAAAGCAATCATCTCATCAGTAACAGGCTGTAGTGCATCCTGTGTTTCCGCATACAAAAGGGACGCCGCATTCGTACGAATCACGACGCCATACTCGATATTTTCGGGAATCGCAGCGCGTAACTGTTCTTTTTCCTGTTTGGAACATTTTTTTGAGATGCCTTGATAAGTATTTGCGTTAGAAACAACAGTATATTTGCCCGCTAACGACAGATTCATGGTAAACACAGGCTCTTTCGTGCGCACAGCCTCTTTTTCAAGTTGTACCAATATTTCATCTCCCGCCAGAATCCTTCCATCATATTTTCGGTTCGTAAGAATTGGCGTGTAACCGGACGAAATTGGCAGATACCCCTTTTTATTCGGCGCATAATGAATAAATGCCGCATTAATCTGTTTTGCGACATTTACTACTTTTGCAACAAAAATATCCCCGATTTTCGCATCACCCGAAGGCTCTTTGTGCGGCGTAAAGCTGACCGACTCCATTTTGTTCGTCTTGGTATCCCATGTAAAGGACAGCACACCGTCTTTATATTCCGTTAGGACATAACGTAAATCACTCATCAATAATCGCTCCCGACAAATCCAAGCGGTTCAAGACGCATCTCCTCCGCCGTTCCCGCATTGATATAAGTTTCCTCCCGCGTAATCAAAAGCGCATACTCGTCAAACGCTGCATCGTTTTTATCATAGAGCGCCTTCATCACAAGCGTCGGTTTAATATTTCCGGAACTGCTTGCATCTACAGTGAGAGTCACCACTTCCTTTTCTTCCTCATACAGACACTCAAATAAAAACGGTTTCATATCGAACGTCGTTTCACTCTTTTTCGTCTGTTTCGTGACTATAATCTGTTCTTGACCAAAAAAGTCAACAACGGCCGAATTCGTCAAAAACTGCGGTTTTAAGCCCTCTCGGAAAGCAACCGTATAGCGTGCCGCCGCCACACTTGCCATTGCATTCCCCGCATTGTCGGGAAGTAGTTTCGCCTCCAAAATTTCAATACCGTCTACCATCTCGGCATTTAAAGCATCTATAAACTCCTTGGAACTCGTAAGCGAACAAACCTCAATATCCATATACTCGCCGTTGCTCTCAAGCCCAAGCCCGAGCGGCGCCGCAAAGGACATGATCTGATGCGGGCTAAATCCCGTAGAATACGCAATATCAATTCCCGCACGCCGTATCGCTTTCTGAAAATATCGCATCACATCAAGGTGTCCGATAAACTTCAACGCTCCGTGCTTTGAAAATTTTACCCTTAACTTCACTGTTCTCTCCTCTATCTTGCTTCGCTGCATATTCCGCACTGAAACCGCGCAGCTCCGCATGCATTACACTGTTCTTTGCAATTCTTTGTCACACGTTCCGCTAAAGCATTCTCCCACTCCCGCTTTAAAAACGCTTTTGTCACGCCGCAGTCAATGAAATCCCACGGAAAAATCTCATCAAGCCCTCGCTCCCTTGTCGTATAAAAGGACGTGTCAATCCCGCATTCCGCAAAGGTTTCCATCCACACATCATGCTTGTAATATTCACCCCACGCGTCAAACATACATCCCTTTTGGTACGCCTTTAAAATCGGCTCGCAAAGTCGTCTGTCACCACGGGCAAGAATTCCCTCCATAACGCTCGCTTCCGCCTCATGCCAGTTATACTTGATACTTTTTTGATTTAACTGCTCCATGATTGCGCGCTTTGTCGTGTACGCTTTCTCCAAAAACTGCTCTTTTGTACACTGCGGTGCCCACTGAAACGGCGTAAACGGTTTCGGCACAAAAAAGGACGTGCTTGCCACAATCTGTACTCTTCCGTTTCGCTTTTCCTTCGGCACCGTATCGTAATATGCCATCGCAATCTTATCGGAAAGCTCCGCAATTCCTCGGATATCCTCCTCGGTTTCCGTCGGAAGTCCAAGCATAAAGTAAAGTTTCACCCTGTTCCAGCCACCCGAAAAGGCAAGCGTTGCGCCTTTTAAGATGACTGACTCAGTCAGTCCTTTATTGATCACATTTCTAAGACGCTGACTCCCAGCCTCGGGTGCAAATGTCAAGCTGCTCTTTCTCACGTCCTGTACCTTCTCCATAACATCAAGCGAAAACGCGTCTATTCGAAGGGAAGGCAACGAAATATTCACCTTTTTTTCATTACAACGCTCTATCAAAAAGTTGACAAGTTCCTCAATCTGCGTATAATCGCTTGAACTTAAAGAACTGAGTGATATCTCCTCATAACCCGTGTTATCCAGCATTTTTATCGCATATTCCTTGAGCATCTCCACATCACGTTCCCGCACGGGACGGTACAACTGCCCCGCTTGGCAAAAACGACACCCTCTGATACAGCCACGCTGAATCTCAAGCACCACTCGATCCTGTGTACACTTGATAAAAGGCACGACTGGTTTTTCGGGATAGGTTGTATTTGTGACATCCTTAACAATCTCTTTTGTAATCGTCGTCGGTATTCCATTGACCGAAGGGGTAAACGATTTTATCGTATTGTCCTCGTTGTATGCCACTTCATAAAACTGCGGTACATACAGTCCGGGAAGCTTTGCCGCCTGTATCAGGAATTCCCGCCTTGTACAGCCCTCGGCTCTGCACTTTTTATACAGGTCAAGCAACGCTCTATACTGCGTTTCGCCCTCTCCAATGTAAAAAATATCAAAGAAATCCGCAATCGGCTCGGGATTGTAGCTGCATGGACCGCCGCCTATCACAATAGGACAATCCCAATCCCTGTCGCACGCATGGAACGGTATCTTTGACAGATCAAGTATCTGAAGAATATTGGTGTAACACATCTCATACTGTATTGTGATGCCGAGAAAGTCAAAATCCTTGATTGGATCCTGTGATTCCAACGCAAATAAAGGGATATCCCGCTCACGCATGACGCTGTCCAAATCCGACCACGGCGAATAGACACGCTCACACCACGTATCCTCATAGCGATTTAACATGTCATATAAAATCTGTATTCCAAGATGGGACATGCCAATCTCGTACACATCAGGAAAACACATCGCAAATCGGATGTCAACATTGCTCTTATCCTTTACCACGCTGTTTACTTCGTTTCCGATATATCTTGCGGGCTTTTCAATCTTCAATAATATATCATCGCTTAACGCTAATTTTCTCATATATTCACTCTCTATTACAGTGTTCCTTTCGTGGAAAGCACATCGTTTATCCGCTCGTCATACGAAACCGCCATGTCAAGCGCCTTTGCAAACGCCTTAAAAATTGCCTCTATCATGTGATGACTGTTTTCTCCGCTCAACATTTTGATATGAATATTCATTCCCGCGTTGTACGATACGGCATAGAAAAATTCTTTCACAAGCGATGTGTCAAAATCGCCCGTCATACTGTCGGGAAAATAACAGTCAAACTGTAAATATGGTCTGCCGCATAAATCCACGGCACAAAGCGCAAGCGCATCGTCCATCGGAAGAATAAAATATCCGTAACGTTTGATGCCCTTCTTGTCGCCCACGGCATCTTTGATTGCATTTCCAAGCACAATCCCCGCGTCCTCGACCGTGTGGTGTCCGTCAATATCCAAATCACCTTTGATTTTTACGTCAAGGTCAAAAAAACCATGCTTTGCAAAGCCCTCCAGCATATGATTGAAAAAGCCTATCCCCGTATCAATCTTTGATTTTCCGTTTCCGTCAAGGTCAATTTTCATCGTGATATCCGTTTCCTTTGTCGTCCTTTTTATCTCGGCAGTTCTGTTCATCTAACTCACCCGCTCCTTCCGTATTATTTCTCAAATCGCACACGAATCGAATTTGCATGTGCCGTAAGCCCCTCTTTTTGGGCAAAAAGTTCAATATCTTCATGCACCTTTTCAAGCGCTTCTCTCGAATAAGAGATAATGCTTGACTTTTTCACGTAATCATCAACATTTAACGGAGAAAAGAATTTTGCCGTACCGTTTGTGGGAAGTACATGATTTGGTCCCGCATAATAATCCCCTAACGGCTCCGACGAATACTCTCCAAGGAAAATTGCGCCCGCATTTCGGATTCGCGTCATAATGTCAAACGGATTTTTGGTCAGGATCTCAAGGTGCTCTGATGCAATCTCGTTTGCGGCTTCAATCGCCATCTCCATATTTTCCGCCACAAGAATATAGCCGTAATTGTCCAGTGATTTTTGGATAATCTCTTTTCGCTCAAGCGCTTTAACAAATTCATCCACTTCAGCCGAAACCTTCTGTGCAAGCTCGCTGCTCGTCGTGATCAGGATTGCCGACGCAAGTTCGTCATGCTCCGCCTGTGAGAGCAGATCCGCTGCGACATATCTCGGCGTTGCGCTCTCGTCGGCAAGCACCAGAATCTCCGAAGGACCCGCAATCGAATCAATGCTCACATGACCGTAAACCGCACGTTTTGCAAGCGCGACAAAGATATTTCCCGGTCCGACAATCTTGTCCACCTTCGGTATCATCTCCGTACCGTAAGCAAGCGCAGCAATCGCCTGTGCACCGCCTGTCTTAAAAATCACATCAACGCCCGCAATATCCGCGGCAACAAGCGTCGCCGGATTCACTTTTCCGTCTGCGCCCGCCGGCGTCGTCATGATAATATTTGGAACACCCGCAACCTTTGCCGGTACAACATTCATCAGCGTTGTTGAAGGATACGCTGCCTTTCCGCCCGGCACATACACACCGACATTCTGCATCGGCGTAATTTTCTGCCCGAGGATTGTTCCGTCCTCCTTTGCGTCAAACCAACTGTTCCTCTTTTGTTTTTCATGATAAGCGCGAATATTGGCTGCGGAATCCTTCATCACTTTTATAAAGTGCGCATCAAGCTGTGCATACGCTTCCTCAATCTCCGCCCTTGTAACTTTAAAGTTTTCTTTCGTTATGACACACTTGTCAAATTTTAAAGAATATTCAAAGATTGCGCTCTCTTTGCGTTCCTTTACATTCTCGATAATCTCGGCTACCGTTTTTTCGTATTCCCCGTAGTCGTTCGTGCTTCTCTTTAACAGATCCGCAAGAAGATTTTTCTTTGTTTCGTTTGTCAGATTTACGATTCTCATATTTTTCCTCTCTCAATTCGCGAATTTGTGCCTCAAGCACAATTACACATTTTCCTTTAATGCCTGTAAAATTTTTTTAATTCTTTCCGCCTCCATCTTAAGGCTTACCTGATTAACGATCATACGCGCAGAAAGCGGGCAGATTTCCTCTAAAACCTCAAGTCCGTTCTCCCTTAACGTTGAACCTGTTTCCACGATATCCACGATCACATCGCTCAATCCCACGATCGGACCAAGCTCAACAGAACCATTCAGCTTTATGATATCGACTGTCTGATGCTTCTGATTATAAAAATAATCTTTCGCAATCTTCGGGTATTTGCTCGCGACGCGTATCATCTCATGGTGCTGCAACAGCTCCCTTGCAGATGCGGGTCCGCACACACACATACGGCACTTTCCAAATCCCAAATCAAGCACCTCATACACTTTTCTGTTTTCTTCGATAATTGTGTCGCTGCCCACAACACCGATATCGGCAGCGCCGTATTCCACATATGTAGGCACATCCGAAGCCTTTGCAAGAAAGAACTTTAACTTTAATTCCTCATTTACGAAAATCAGCTTTCTCGACGACTTATCCTTCATCTCTTCGCAAGTGATACCGATTGTTTCCAGCAGTTCAAGCGTCTTCGTCGCAAGCCTTCCCTTTCCAAGCGCAAAGGTCAGATATCTTACATCACTCGTTGTATTATTCATAGCTTTTAACCTTTCCTTTTGAATCTTAATATAAAATCTTATAAAAAAATCACCTGTGAAAAATGATTTTCCTCAGCAAATGCAGTGTAACACTGCTTGTCCTTTTCAAGCTTCATCAAAACAGCGGAATATCCCTGTTCACGATAGTTCTTTGCCTGCTTGATTGCGTTCGCGATATCACATTCATACACCAGCAAAAGATTTTTGTTTTCCATCGCGGGACACATATTTTGTCTTGTAAGCGCTGTCACAAGGTCGTCAATGATAACGACAAAACCCGTTGCAGGCGCCGTCTTTCCGAATTTCTCAAGAAGGCTGTCATAACGTCCGCCCTTTGCGATCGCACTGCCTGCCTGATAGGTATACGCGCTGAAAATAACGCCCGTATAGTAATTGTATTTGCTGACCATGGCAAGGTCAAACGAAACGTAACGTTCAACGCCGTATATCTTTAACAATTCATAGATTTCTTTTAAACGCTCCACTGCCTTAACAGAACGTGAATTCTCTACGTTTTCAAGTGCTTTATCCAAAATATCGTAAGAACCGAACAAACTGCTCACGCTAAGAAGCGCGTCGCGCGTACCGTCAGCAATGTTTTTGCTTTCCAAAAGCTCCTGTGCGCCAAAATCATTTCTGTTTGAGATAAACTCACGCAGCTCCAATATCGTTTCCTCATCAAGATTTGCCTGTTCACACAAGCCTTTAAAAAAGTCGATTTGACCTACTGACACTTGAAACTCGCAAAGTCCCGCATTTAAAAGCGATTCCACAAGCATTGCGATCATTTCGGCATCCGCCTCCGCCGATGCGTCACCGATCAGCTCCGCGCCCATCTGTGTTGTTTCCTTAAGTTTCCCTTGCAAATTACTCGTGTTGATAAAATTATTGCCCGCATAGCAAAACCGCAAGGGAATCGTTTCGTCCATAAAATATTTTGCCGCGCATCTTGCGATTGACGGCGTAAAGTCGGGTCTTAGTACAAGCGTATTGCCCTCTTTGTCAAAAAATTTATATAACTCCTTCGACGGAATTGTCCCTACCTCGCGGCTGAACACATCAAAAAATTCAAAGGTGGGCGTCTGGATATCCTGATATCCGTAGCTGTGTATCTTTTCGCCGAAAAGCCTCTGAATGTTCTGTTTGTTGGCAAATTCCTTTCCATAGATATCCCGCACCCCTTCGGGCGTATGTACCAATCTTTTTCCTTTAAAATCCATTTTGCTATCTCCTACTGCACTATTTTACATAAAATTTTCGCTTTAACACATTAACGTATTAGCATGTTACCAAATTAGCACGACGCATAATCGCAGTATACACTTTTTTATCTTTCATGTCAACCTCTCTCATTCAACTCAAGCTGTATCATATCGAGATACGGCACCATCTGTCCGCCCTTTGCCGCAAAAAAATGTTCCTCCTTCAGTTCGTCAAAACGAAAACTTTTTCTGCCGCCATTTATCATTCTATCCCAGAAGAAGTTCAGTTCGCGGATTCCCATGTAATACATCATATCCCTCGCCGTATAATAAATCAAAAAAAACGCAATCCCTTCCTGTTTATCAAAATCCCGCATGAAATCAACCTGATGTGGATGGATATTTTGAAGCGAAAACGTGTCTACCGCACATTCCTTGGCATCAAAACACACAGGAATTCCCTGTACTGCGCCAATGTAATCGACCGTACTTTTCTGATCAAAATAGGCAAGCGTAATATGTCGTGTTTCCTTGTCTATCGTAATCGGCGTAATCGGCGTCGGCACCTTTTGAATCAAAGCAAGTCCGTTCTCGCGATATTTTTCATTTGTCATATTTATCATTTCCTCGAGAAGCGAACCTCTAAGCCCTCTCGAATTCCATGTCGCCATTGTTTCCTCCTAACAGTTTTTCCAACAGTTCGGGCAGCTTACATGTAAGCGTCTTTTCCGAAAGTTCCGTAAAGGTTTTATCGTCTGTTTTGGGAAAGACAAGCTTATACGCATGCAACAACTGATTTCTGACACCCGTGTCATAAAATGCATCGTTAATTTTTCCGCTTCCGTATTTTCTGTCACCGATAATGGGGTATCCCATAGAACTAAGCTGCGCCCTTATCTGATGTGTTTTTCCCGTAAAAAGCCGTACCTCCAAAAGCATAATGTCATGATTTAATGCATTGACCGTTTTCACACTCCGAAACGATGTATCTATGTAGTCAGCGTCTTTTTTTAATGTATTTGGAATGTCCGCTTCGGTTTTGAAAATTGTCACCTTATTATTTTTCGTATCCTTACACAGCCAGCCGCACACCCTTGTATCAAGCCTTACATTTCCCGCCACCAACGTATAATAATACTTTTCCAGCGATTTGTCCTTTATGATACGACTCATATATCTGCTTCCCGCAAGCGTCTTTCCACATACTAAAAGTCCCGAAGTATTTCTGTCTAAGCGATTGCATACCGATGGTTTAAACGTCAAAAGACTCTCCCGAGAAACAAAACCCGTTTCCAAGAGATAACCGATCAGCCACTCATTCGCACTCAAATCCTCTGGTTTCGCTTTTTGCGATAGAATGCCCGCGGGCTTATTCAATATCAGAACATGTTCATTTTCAAAAACAATTTTAATGCCGCTTAGACGCCGATACGCTGACTGGTACGCGTCTGTGTTCTTCTCTGTTACTGCCGATGCGCCGCCTGTTCGAAGCTTCTCATACGTTTCATCCGAAAAAAACAGCTTCACCTCATCATTTTCGCACAGCAGCTCACATCCCGTCGCTTTCTTCCCGTTCAACACAATATTCTTTTTTCTGAGCATTTTATAGAGAAATCCCGCCTGCGCTTCCTTTAGCTGACGTTTTAAATATTTGTCAAAACGCTGCCCGGCGTCATTTGGGGTTATTCGAAGCAAGATCATAGCAGTTCCTTTCCGTTATCAAAGTGATATATCACACATCAATGTAAGAATTTCGTCCTCTTTACCGCTCTCGTCAAGCGACTCCATTTGCGAAAGCCGATCCGTGAATTTCCGCTGATCTTTGAAAATTTTCACTGTAATGCTCTTGAGCGCATTTTGGTTCAACAGCTCCTTGATATGTTTTTCACAAGCGTCTGTATCGCAAGTGTCAAATTCCGTATACCCGATCAGATTTCCGCCCCGCGCGGCAAAGCAGCTTATCGGAAAATTCGCTTTATACGAAGTCAGATACATGCTGTATATCGTTTTCACAGTCTTTACCTGTCCCGAAATCTCTTCATAGATTTTCTGGGAAAATTTCGGAATGCGCAGATACATAATAACGGAAACAAGGCTTTTACTGGAAGGTAAAAGCCCGAGCACTGCAACGATTGTAAGAAGATTTTCCTTTGTCTTTGTAGAAACATATCCAAGAATAAATACGGCAAGTGATATTGCAAAATAGATAACGGTGCGGAGAATTACACAGTTTCTCTCATACACAGGATGGCCGTACTCACCCTTGCTTCGCTTTTGTCTGTTCATTATTATAATTCTGCTCCTTTATTATTTCATGTAATCCATCATTTTTAAGATCACTTTGTGCGGAACTGCTTTCGCCACCACTTCAAATCCCCTGATCAGCCCGCTATACACGGAACGCTCCTTTTTCTTAAAAGAATCTTCGATTGCAAGCTTTACAACCTTGTCTGCCTTTGCGATTGCAAGTTTTTTTATTGCAAGCGTGCTGCCGTTTTTTTCCGCTATATCAAAAAATGGCGTATCGACAGGACCGGGGCATACCGATGTTACATAAATTTTTCGTGGTGCAAGTTCTCTTGCAAGCGCTCTCGAAAAACTGTCGACATAAGATTTTGATGCAGCATATACTGCAAAATTAGGCTGCGGAAGAAACGCCGCACTTGATGCAAGCTGTATGATTCGACTGTTTTTCCGCATATATGGAATACACATGTACGTCATTTCCGTAAGTGCACGGCAGTTTAAATCGATCATGCCCAAAAGCTGCGCCTTCTCTCCCTCCGAAAAATCTCCCATAATCCCGTATCCGGCACAATTTACAAGCATTCGTATTGCCGGCTTTTTTTCCTTTAAAAGATCTTCCAGACGCTGCATATCCGCACTGTTTGTTAAATCCATGTCAAGCACCCTTGTCGTATGCTTCATGAACTGTGCCACCTCAAGCATCTCTTTCTTTC
>JAIEDW010000017.1 GCA_029067805.1 Lachnospiraceae bacterium | reverse complement strand
GAAAATAAATACTTGACAGAATGCGACAGGTTATGGTAATCTGAATAAGCTATGGGCTTATAGCTCAGCCGGTTAGAGCGCACGCCTGATAAGCGTGAGGTCGGTGGTTCGAGTCCACTTAAGCCCATTTCATTCATAAGGCTCCATGGTCAAGCGGTTAAGACATCGCCCTTTCACGGCGGTAACACGGGTTCGATTCCCGTTGGAGTCATCAAAGAATCGTCGCTGTAAAGCGACGATTTTTAATAAGGAATTAACAGAAAGGAAGAGATTAATGGGCAGCAACGATTATTCAATAGAAACAAAATGTATCCAGTCAGGCTGGAAACCGGGAAACGGAGAGCCGAGAGTGCTTCCGATTTATCAGTCTACCACATTTAAGTATGAAAATTCCGATGAGATGGGAAAGCTGTTTGATCTTCAAAAGGAAGGCTATTTTTATTCAAGGCTGCAAAATCCCACAAATGATGTCGTGGCGCAGAAAATCTGCGAGCTTGAGGGCGGTGTTGCGGCAATGCTTACGTCTTCGGGACAGGCAGCGAACTATTATGCAGTGTTTAATATCTGTGAAGCGGGTGACCATGTGGTGATGTCCTCGACGGTTTACGGCGGTACATTCAATCTGCTTACTGTGACGATGAAAAAAATGGGTATTGAATGCACGATTGTTGATCCCGATTCAGATGAAGAGGAATTGAGCAAGGCGTTTCGTGAAAATACAAAGTGTGTGTTGGCGGAATCAATCGCAAATCCCGCGTTGGTTGTGCTTGACTTTGAAAAATTCGCTAAGGTTGCGCATGCGCACGGCGTTCCCTTGATTGTGGACAATACTTTCGCGACGCCGATCAACTGCCGTCCGTTCGAGTTTGGCGTTGATATCGTGACGCATTCCACGACGAAGTATATGGACGGACATGCGATGTGCTTAGGCGGTGCGATTGTCGATTCGGGCAATTTTGACTGGGAGAAATACGGCGAGAAGTTTCACGGGCTGACGACGCCGGATGAGTCTTATCATGGAGTAACTTACACGAAACAGTTTGGAAAGAAAGCGTATATCACAAAGGCTACGGTACAGCTGATGCGTGACTTGGGATCTATACAGTCGCCCATGAATGCGTTTTTGTTAAACATCGGACTGGAAACGCTTCATCTTCGCGTGCCAAGACATTGTGAAAATGCGTTAAAGATAGCGACATGGCTTGAAAATAATGAGAAGGTGGCCTGGGTAAATTATCCGGGATTAAAGAGCAGTAAATATCATGCGCTGGCGCAGAAATACATGCCAAACGGAACATGCGGCGTAATCTCGTTTGGATTAAAGGGTGGCAGAGAAGTGTGTGTATCATTTATGGACAGCTTGAAGCTTGCCGCAATTGTGACTCATGTGGCGGACGCGAGAACCTGTGTGCTTCATCCGGCAAGCCACACACACAGACAGATGAATGACGAGCAGTTGAAAGAGGCGGGCGTACAGCCGGATTTGATTCGTTTTTCGGTGGGCATTGAAAACGCGGATGATATTATTGCAGATATTGAACAGGCATTGTCAAATATTTAACGAAAAACGGATTTTGAGGGGAGCAAGATGAGGGAAATAACACTGGAAGATGTGAAAAACGAGGAGCAGACGCCCAACTTTATAGAGAATCCGTTGCCTGTCCCGAAACGCAGGGCGCATAAGGAGATGGATTACGCGTATGAGGTGGACGAGAATGACGATTATGACATTACGGATATGAGCGGAAAAGACTTTTTTGATATTGAATAAAACAATGCGATATGCAGACAATAAAAAGAACTCGTAAAGGGTTCTTTTTTTGTGTGTCAAAATGCGGAAAGGTGGAATTACTATGAATAATGAAAAAAATGACGAAATTGAGAGCAAACGTTATAAGGACGAGAAAATTGAAAAAGAAGGACAGGTGACGCTTGATCAGAACAAGGATAAGCATAAAATTCATCTGATTACGATTATCGGCGAGATTGAAGGACATGAAAACGCGGGGAATCAGTCGAAGGTGACAAAGTATGAACTTTTATTGCCGCAGCTTGCATCGATTGAGGATAGCGACGATATTGACGGTGTGCTTTTGCTGTTAAATACAATGGGTGGTGATGTGGAAGCAGGGCTTGCGATTGCCGAGATGATTGCGTCGTTAAGTAAACCTACGGTGTCGCTTGTGCTTGGCGGGAGTCACAGCATTGGTGTCCCGATTGCAGTGAGCAGCGACTATTCGTTTATTGTGCCGACGGGGACAATGGTTGTGCATCCGGTAAGAGTAAACGGAATGGTGATTGGCGCGCCGCAGACCTTCACATATTTCAAGGATGTTCAGGACAGAATCACAAGCTTTGTCTGTGCGCACTGTGGCGTTTCCAAGGAGCGTTTCGAGGAGCTTATGATGGAAACGGAGATGTTTACAAAGGATATGGGAACGGTACTTGCGGGCAAGGAGTGCGTGAAGGAGCAGATCATCAACGAGATTGGTGGAATTTCACAGGCGATTGCAAAGCTGCATTCGTTAATTGATGCCGCAAAGACAGACAAAAAAAAGTCTGACGAGAAAAAGTCGTAAAAAAGAAATGACAAGTAAGGGGAAAAATGCTATAATGTTATGTAAAGCTTATTTTGGAAACATGTCTTTTCCATAAGCAGCTTACGGAAGGGGTAGGAAAATATTATGGCATCGGCATCGGGCAAAAGTACATCAAGAAGCAGAGCGACTGCAAATAAGGGAACAGCGAAGAATACAAAGAATACGGGAAAGCGAACGACGGGTACGAATACCAGGCAGACCGTGGATTCACGGGGCGGCGCAAGAAAAGACGTTGATATGGCAGTCAAAAACGAGGTCATGCTGATCGGAATTTTTGCGATTGCAATCTTTGTGTTCCTGTGTGTAACAGGGTTGATTCACGGGGCGGCTGCAAACGGTATCAGAAATGTGATGTTTGGTCTGTTCGGACTTCTGGCATATGCTGTGCCTGTGATTGTGTTCGTAGGTTTTGCGTTTGGCATTTCCAACAGGGGAAATACGGTTGCGGTTGTAAAGCTTGTGAGCGGCGTTGTGCTGGTGTTTTTGCTTGGAATATTGTGTTATATGCTGACAGGACAGCATGGTGATATTGAAAGCGGTTCGGTTGTGAGGGATATTTATGTAAGTTCAAGGGATAATCGCAGCGGTGGCGGCGTTTTATTCGGGCTTTTGGCATATGGTTTATATAAGCTGATCGGTTTTGGCGGAACGCTTTTTGCAGTGTTCGTGCTCGCGATTATTTCCCTCGTTTTTATCACAGAAAAGAGTTTTATTTCGGGTGTAAAAAAGGGCAGCGCGTATATCATAGAAACGGCAAAGGAAGACGCTGTGAGAATGCGTGAGTATCGCCAGTCGCTTCGGGAGGAATATGACGAGGAACTCGAAGCGTATGAGGAGGAAGAACCCGAGGAGTCGCAGCGAAGGGTGGATAAAAAGACAAGAGGCGTTATAGCAAGTTCGGCAATCAATTTAAAGGCAAAGAACACGTCGGACAGTGCGACTGCGATAAAGCGCGATATCCATGAGATTACCATTCTTGATGACGGGAATGCGTCGGATGTTTTGGAGGAGGATATCAGCGTAAAACCGATGGGCGTTGACAGCGTTCCAACAGAGAATTTTTTTGCGGAAGACATTTCTGAGGAACCCGTATATGATGAGCCGGTTTATGAGGAATCAGTATATGATGAGCCGGCTTTTGAGGAACCGATTCCCGAGGACACATTTTTGGAGGATGGCTTTTCCGATGAGACGTTTGCGGAGAGCGATTTTTTTGCGGACGACGATTTCGTGCAGATCAATGCCGAGGCGCTGGAGCGTATGCCCGAGCCTGTGACGGAGCATACTGTGCTTGAGAAAAAAGAAACGGAGTTTTTAAAGGCGGATGAACCCGAACAGGAAGAAATAAATTTCCTGCAGGCGAAAGCGATACAGACGGAAAGAAAGTACGAATTTCCACCGATAGACCTGCTGAAAAAAGGCGACGGGAAAAAAGGCGATTCGTCAAATCAATTAAAGGAAACTGCACTTCGCTTGCAGCAGACGCTGCAGACTTTCGGCGTAAAAGTGACGATTACGGATATCAGCCAGGGTCCGTCGGTTACACGTTATGAGATGCAGCCGGAGCAGGGCGTGAAGGTGAGCAAGATTGTCGGACTTGCGGATGACATCAAGCTAAATCTTGCAGCTACGGACATTCGTATCGAGGCGCCGATTCCCGGAAAGGCGGCAGTCGGAATCGAGGTTCCGAACAAGGAGAACAGCGCCGTGGCATTGCGCGATCTGCTGGAAACGGATATATTTCAAAAATTTCCTTCCAATCTTGCGTTTGCGGTAGGAAAGGATATCGCGGGGCAGACGGTCGTTACGGATATTGCAAAGATGCCGCATGTGTTGATCGCGGGCGCGACCGGATCGGGCAAATCGGTGTGTATTAACACGATTATTATGAGTATTTTGTATAAGGCGGATCCGTCAGATGTAAAACTGATCATGATTGATCCGAAGGTGGTGGAGCTGAGTGTATATAACGGTATTCCGCATTTGATGATACCGGTTGTCACGGACCCGAAAAAGGCGTCAGCTGCCTTAAATTGGGGCGTGACGGAAATGGATGACCGATATCGGAAGTTTGCGGAGCTGGGCGTCCGCGATTTGAAAGGGTACAATAAGGCAGCAGAGAGCGGAAAGCTTTTCCCCGATGGACAGCCTGTTCAAAAGATGCCCCAGATTCTCATTATTGTCGATGAGCTTGCCGATTTGATGATGGTTGCTTCGGGCGAGGTTGAGGCGAGCATCTGTCGTCTGGCACAGCTTGCAAGAGCCTGTGGAATTCATCTGGTCATTGCGACACAAAGACCATCTGTGGACGTTATTACGGGACTCATTAAAGCAAACATGCCGAGCCGTATCGCTTTCAGCGTGTCGAGCGGTGTGGATTCGCGCACAATCCTTGATATGAACGGCGCGGAAAAACTGTTGGGAAAGGGCGATATGCTCTTTTATCCGCAGGGCTATCCAAAGCCCGCGAGAGTACAGGGCGCGTTTGTATCCGATTCCGAAGTTTCGGATGTGGTTGATTTCCTAAAAAATCAGATGCTTGGAAATAATACATATAACAGTGACATTGAGGATAAAATCAAGACAATGCAGAGCGCGGGCGGAGCCTCCGGTGGAGCAGCAGGCGGCGCAAACGATACCGATGCGTATTTTGCGGATGCGGGCAAATTTGTGATTGAGAAAGATAAAGCATCTATCGGAATGCTGCAAAGAGTGTTTAAGATTGGCTTTAACAGGGCTGCGCGCATTGTCGACCAGCTCGAGGAGGCGGGCGTTGTCGGGGCCGAGGAGGGCACGAAACCGCGGCGCATTCTGATGAGCATGGAGCAGTTTGAAAATTATCTTGAAGAACATGGTTAAACTGTGTTATTCTAAAAAGAAAAGCTTAACATTGTGAAAACGTGGAAAAGAGGAGATTTTATATGAAATCCGACATAGAAATTGCGCAAAATGCCGAAATGCTCCCGATTACAGAAGTGGCAAAGGAGCTTGATATAGATGCGGATGACTTGGAACTGTATGGAAAATACAAAGCAAAAATATCTGATAATTATTTAACAAAAATAAAGGACAACAAAGACGGAAAGCTGATTCTTGTGACGGCGATCAATCCGACGCCCGCGGGTGAAGGAAAGACGACGACAAGCGTTGGTTTGGGGCAGGCGCTCGGAAAGCTTGGCAAGAAGGCAGTGATCGCGTTGCGAGAGCCTTCTCTTGGTCCCTGTTTTGGCGTTAAAGGCGGAGCGGCAGGCGGCGGAATGTCGCAGCTTGTGCCGATGGAAGATTTGAATCTGCATTTTACAGGTGATTTTCATGCGATTACGGCAGCAAATAATCTCTGTGCGGCGTTGCTTGACAATCATATTCATCAAGGGAATGAACTTGGAATCGACACACGTCAGATTGTGTGGAAACGCTGTCTTGACATGAATGACAGGGCGCTTCGCAATATCGTTGTCGGAATGGGTGCGAAGGTGGATGGCTTTGTGAGAGAGGATCACTTTGTAATCACGGTCGCGTCAGAAATTATGGCGGTATTATGTCTTGCGGAAGATATGGAGGACTTGAAAAGGCGTCTTGACAGAATGATTGTCGCATATAACTATGATGGGGAACCTGTGACGGCGGGACAGCTTAAGGCAACAGGGGCGATGGCGGCGCTTTTAAAAGATGCGATAAAACCCAATTTGATACAGACGTTAGAACATACGCCCGCAATCGTTCACGGCGGACCGTTCGCGAATATTGCGCATGGCTGTAACAGTGTGCGCGCGACGAAGGCAGCGCTTAAAATGGCGGATTATGTGGTGACGGAAGCGGGATTTGGCGCAGATTTGGGAGCGGAAAAGTTTTTTGATATTAAGTGCCGTCAGGCGGGACTTTCACCGGATGCCGTGGTGCTTGTGGCCACGATCAGGGCGCTCAAATATAACGGAGGCGTTTCGAAAAACAGCCTCGACACGGAGAACCTTGCGGCGCTTGAGCGGGGAATCGTAAATCTGGAAAAACATATTGAAAATCTACATAAATTCGGCGTGCCTGTCGTAGTGACGCTTAACGCGTTTGTGTCCGATACACAGGCTGAGATTGATTTTGTAAAGAAATTCTGCAATGACAGAAACTGTGATTTTGCCATTTCCAAAGTTTGGGAGAAGGGCGGCGAGGGAGGCATTGAGCTTGCAAATGCCGTGCTGAATACGCTGAAAACAAAAGCGAGTCATTTTGCGCCTATCTATGGAAGCCATCTTAGTATTGTAGAGAAGATTATCCGTATTTCGAAGGCAATCTACGGTGCGCAGGGTGTCGCGTTTGCGCCGGCTGCAGTAAAACAGATTGAAAAACTGGAAAAAATGGGATTTGGAAAGCTGCCGATCTGCATGGCAAAAAATCAGTATTCGCTCTCCGATGACCCAACGCTTTTGGGCCGTCCCAAGGGATTTACCATCAATGTAAGAGAAGTATATGTGTCCGCGGGAGCGGGATTTGTTGTGGCGCTTACAGGAGCCGTGATGACGATGCCCGGACTTCCGAAGGAGCCTGCGGCATACAATATTGACGTGACAAATGAGAGTTTAATTACCGGATTATTTTAGAATTCGCAGATTGTTAGCAGTATGGAGATCAATAACATATGAAATGCCCAAAATGTGGAAACCAACTTTCGGAGGGAAAGCTTCTTTGTGAGAAATGCGGTGAAGAAGTAAAGTATGTTCCGGACTTTGACATAGAGCTTGAGCATGAACTGAGGAAATCGATCTCTTCCATTATGGAGGAGCTTTCGGATAAGGAGCCCGAGAAGCGCGAGGACGATGGATTTGAAACAGAAGATATCAAAGATAAGCTCAGTGATTATTTTCCGAAGAAACAGAATGTTTTTTTGAATTTTTTCAAAAAGAAAAAGACGATGGTCGCTATAGTAATAATAGTCGTTATCGTGATGGCTGCAGGTGTTGCGGGAGTGACGGTACATGCAAGGCTTTCGAAGCAGAGAGAAAATTCGTATGACTATCAATACCAAAAGGCGCTTGAGTGTGCCGATATGGGTCAGTACGACGAGGCGATAAGCTATTTGGAGAGAGCGCTTGCAATTGATGATTCCCAGACCGATGCAAGATTTTTGTTGGCGCAGTATTATGACGAAAATGGTATGCGTACAAGCGCGGTTTCGGTTTTGAATGAGATTCTTGCGCAGCGAACGGATTATCCAAGACGTGATGAGGTATATGATGCGCTCCTTACGATTTGTGAGGAAGAGAAAGACTACGAGCAGATGGGAGCGGTTCTTGCGGCGTGTGATGTAGCGAGAATTGTTTCAAAGTATAACAAGTATGCAGCGCTGCCCCCCGAATTTAACAAGGATGGCGGAACGTATGACGAAATCATTTCCATCACGCTTGGCGGGAATACCGAGGGAAAGGTGTATTACACGATGGACGGCACGGAACCCGTATCCGATTCTTCCGTGTATGAAACGCCAATCCTTTTGGAGTCGGGAGATTATGTGATACGCGCGATGTTTGTCAATGCGTATGGGATTATGAGTGATATCGTATCGCAGAGTTATTATATTAATCTGTCGGTTCCGGAAAGTCCCGTGGTCAATCTTGACAGCGGTACATATAAAGCCCCGTCGTTGATTGAAGTATATCACAATGACGATACAAAAATTTATTATACGACGGACGGCAGTGAACCGGATAAGGACAGCAGCAGATACAACAATCCGATTGAGATGCCTTACGGCATGAGCAGTTTTTCTTTTATTGCGATAAACAGTTCGGGTGTTCGAAGTGAAGTCGTGAGCAGAAACTATGACCTGAAAGTGGAGGCGAATTTTGACACGGAACTTGCGCTTGAGGTGCTCAAAAACAATCTTGTGGCGAGCGGAAAACTGCTGGATACGGCGGGAAACGTTGGTGACAGGTTAGGGCATAACCAGTACAGAGTGCAGACGGTTGTATCGGTTGAAGACAAACTCTATTATATTGTATATGAGGAATATATGGATACGACAGGCAGTGTGCATGACACGAATAACATTTATGCGATAGATGCAGACTCTGCCGATTTGTACAAGGCATATAAGATTGACGAAGGAACATACCATTTTAGCCCATTTGACGAATAAAGGTTGAAAAGATGTGTATTTTCCTTTACAATAAATACAGGTGTGTGAAAAAAATAACAAGAAAGGTATGGTGATTTTCTAATGTACAAAATTTTAGAAGCCAGAGAACTGACGACTAACATCTATTTGATGGTAGTGGAAGCTCCTCGTGTGGCAAAAAACTGTAATCCGGGGCAGTTCGTGATTGTAAGGATGGATAAAGATGGAGAGCGTATTCCGCTGACCATCTGTGATTATGATAGAGGAAAGGGCACTGTCACAATCGTATTTCAGACAGTAGGAGCGGAAACGGGAAGAATGGCGGCTTTAAAGACGGGCGATGCATTCCATGATTTTGTAGGACCGCTCGGACGCGCGTCGGAGCTTGTGGACGAGGATAAAGAAACGCTTGCAAAGAAGAAGATTTTGTTTGTGGCGGGTGGTGTCGGAACCGCGCCTGTTTATCCGCAGGTAAAGTGGCTCCATGAGAACGGAATTGACGCGGATGTCATTGTTGGCGCAAAAAATAAGGATCTTTTGATTTTGGAAAAAGAGATGGAAGCTGTTGCGGGAAATCTTTATGTGACGACCGACGACGGTTCGTATGGACGCAAAGGCATGGTTACGCAGACGATTCAGGACTTGGTTGACGAGGGCAAAAAGTATGATGTCTGCATCGCGATCGGTCCGATGATCATGATGAAGTTTGTGTGTAAGCTCACAAAAGAGCTTGGGATTCCGACGGTTGTGAGCCTTAATCCGATTATGGTTGACGGTACGGGCATGTGCGGCGCTTGCCGTGTAACGGTCGGAAGTGAAGTCAAGTTTGCGTGTGTAGACGGTCCGGAATTTGACGGACATCTTGTAAACTTTGACGAAGCGATGAAGCGTCAGCAGATCTACAAGACGCAGGAAGGCAGAGCGATGCTCAGATTACAGGAGGGCGACACGCATCACGGCGGTTGCGGAAATTGCGGAGGTGACAAATAATGGACGTTTTAAAGAAGATTCCTGTAAGGGAACAGGAAGCGGCTGTAAGAGCAAAGAATTTTGACGAGGTGTGTCTCGGATATAATAAGGAAGAAGCGATGGAGGAGGCGGTGCGCTGTATTAACTGCAAAAACGCGCAGTGCATCAAGGGCTGTCCCGTTGCAATCAATATTCCGGCTTTTATTGAGCAGGTGAAGGACGGAAACATTGAGGAGGCTTATAAGGTAATCAGTGAGTCATCATCACTTCCCGCTGTATGCGGACGCGTATGTCCACAGGAAAGCCAGTGTGAAGGAAAGTGCATCAGAGGCATCAAGGGCGACCCGATTTCAATCGGAAAGCTGGAGCGTTTTGTGGCTGACTGGGCGAGTGAAAACGGAATTAAGCCCACACCCGCAAAGGAGAAAAACGGAAAGAAAGTTGCGGTCATCGGTTCGGGTCCTGCGGGTCTTACCTGTGCGGGCGATTTGGCGAAGCTTGGCTATGACGTGACAATTTTTGAGGCGCTTCACGAGGCGGGCGGCGTACTCGTTTACGGTATTCCGGAATTTCGACTTCCGAAAGAGGACGTTGTGGCAAAGGAAATCGCTAATGTAGAGTCGCTTGGCGTAAAGATTGAAAAGAATGTAATCATCGGTAAGTCGATTACAATTGATGAGTTAATGGATGAAGAGGGCTTTGAGGCAGTATTTATTGGTTCGGGCGCGGGACTTCCGAAATTTATGGGAATCCCCGGAGAGAATGCAAACGGTGTGTTCTCCGCAAATGAGTATCTGACAAGAAGCAATCTGATGAAGGCGTTTGACGAGAACTCGAATACTCCTATTATGCGTGGCAAAAAGGTTGCGGTTGTCGGTGGCGGAAACGTTGCGATGGACGCGGCAAGAACGGCGCTTCGACTTGGAGCGGAAGTACATATCGTATACAGAAGAAGCGAGGAGGAACTGCCTGCAAGAGTTGAGGAAGTGCATCACGCAAAAGAAGAAGGCATTATCTTTGACCTGCTGACAAATCCTGTGGAGATTTTAGAGGACGAAAACAATTGGGTAAGAGGCATGAAGTGCATCAAAATGGAGCTTGGAGAGCCCGACGCATCAGGCAGAAGAAGACCTGTCGAGGTTCCCGGAAGTGAGTTTGAGATGGAACTTGACACTGTGATCATGTCGCTTGGAACGTCACCGAATCCGTTGATTTCGTCTACGACAGAGGGATTGGAAACAAACAAGTGGAAGTGCATTGTGGCGGACGAGGAGTTCGGAAAGACGACAAAAGAGGGTGTCTTTGCAGGCGGCGACGCCGTTACGGGTGCGGCTACGGTTATTCTTGCGATGGGAGCCGGAAAAGCTGCGGCGAAGGGCATTCATGAATATCTATCAAATAAATAATTTGCGGATTCAAAAAGGTTTATTAGGATAAATGGCTAAGGCAGAGGACTTTAAAACTCTGCCTATATGCTTTTATTAGAAAGTCAAGACATTGGCAAAGCCTGAGGTCATTTGTGAGGAGATCTATGCGGAGCTTTTTGATAATGGTGGACAAGAATGAATATAACGCTTGTGGCAGTAGGGAAAGTTAAGGAAGGATATTTTCGGGATGCGATAGCAGAGTATCAAAAAAGGATTTCGAGGTATTGCAGGCTTGAGTTGATTGAAGTGGCGGATGAGAAGACGCCGGATAAAGCGCCGGAGGCGTTAGAGAGCTTGATAAAGCAGAAGGAAGCGGAACGAATCCTCAAAAATGTGAAAGAGGATGCTTATTGTATTGCACTTGCCATTGACGGGAAAAAGTATGATTCTGTTTCACTTTCAAAACATCTTGACCAGCTTGCGCTTTCGGGAAAAAGCAGTATTGTGTTTGTCATCGGAGGTTCGCTTGGGTTGCATCAGGATGTTATCAAAAGGGCTGATGAAACGCTCAGCTTTTCGGATATGACATTTCCGCATCAGTTGATGCGTGTCATTCTTTTGGAACAGTTGTATCGGTGTTATCGGATCAGTAATCATGAGCCGTATCATAAGTAAGTGTGGTTCAAGAACAGAAGCAACATAGTTGGAGTTATGTTTATGAATATATTTCGTGAGAGCATACAAGTGATATACGGTTGGTTAAAAGATTGTTTTCACGGTAAAAAAAGACGAAAAACTTTGATCATATGCAGTGTGACAGCCTTGGTGGCTATTTGGTTGTTTCTGTGTGTTTCCATGCACCTTACTGTGCGTGAACCTTCCTTTGCTGAAGGTGACTGTATGTTGTATTATATTGTTAATGCAGATGGTATGAAGGGTTTGGGACATAGTATTTTGTTGCTGGTAAACGAACAAGGCATCGGAACGGCATTTAGTTTCAATGGAATGCAGCGGTCATTGAGAGAAAGTCTTCTAGGAAAAAATGGGATTGGGAAAATGAGCACAGGAATGATGACCGCAGAGGAGACGAAAACGTTTTTACAGACAGGAGATCTGAAAATAGATGGTGATCAGCTTACAGACAATTATGACATGGCTTTGTACAGACCGATTACGACAGAAGATTATCAAGACATATTAGAGCAGACCACTCCATATTTTGCGGCAGAACAACAGTTTGCAGCACTGTATGAAAAATGGGTAGTGGAGCAGGACGCTGATAAAAAGGCGGAATATAAACAGGCTTTGGAGAAAATGGGGCAGGATAAGAGCTTGCCGGTCTATCAAATTTATACCAATAATTGTGACCATGCGGCCAGAAAACTTGCTTCCGCAGTTGATTTGGATTTGCGGGAATATACGTGCCATACGTGGCATATGACACCAAACGGAAATTTGAAGGCTTTTGGCGCCAAAGCGGAAAGCTGGGGCGTTATGACATTGGGGAAACAGTCCATTTATGAAAGGATGCTGATGTTTTTGGTAATCTTTTGACAAGGGAGTGTACATATTGTAGATTGAGGGATTTAAGATTATGATTACAAGATGGCATATTTTAAATATTGCTGTAGTTCTTTCTGTTTTATTCATCTTAAGTGGTTGTGGTTATTCACAAGAACAGGAAAAGATACTACCGTCTGTTGAAATGCAGGAGACAGATTTTGGGGAAAGTGAATATTACGAAGGATTTGCTGCTGAAGAGGAAACAATTGAAAGTACCACATTAGAAACATTGCCGGAAATGCCAACAGAAGAAAATGGTCTTATGGAGATCTATGCCGGTGGAGATAGGATATCGGTTTCCGAGGATAGCATGATAGCTCAAGTATCACCACAGGAACTTTTAACAGGCAATCCGATTCTTTATGATCGGTTTCGGATTGATGGCTGGATTTTTGAATGGTTGATTTCGGATTATGATGACAACAGTTTTTTTGAAGACGCTGTATTAGTGGTATCGCGCGAAGACAATGCAAAAGATGTACAGATTATTCACGTAGAAGCAGAAGGCGGATATGCGACGTGGGTTTCGGTGGAAAACAAATTTGAATATGTTGATGTGAACTTTGATAATATTCCGGATCTTCTGATTTGCACTGGACATCATGGGAATCAAGGGCTATTGACATATTATTGTTTTTTACAGACAGAGGATGGTTTTGTAGAAGCGCCGACTTTTACAGATATTTCAAATCCTTCGATTGATGTGGAGAATGAATTAATTCTTAGTCAATGGCGTAATTCTGCGGCTTCTCACAGTTGGGCGGAATATCAGTGTCGGAACAATATATATGTTCGATATAGAGAATTGCGTGAAGATGCAATTGGCGCTTCTGAGCAAGGTGCAGATATATGGATATGGACCGTAAACGGTGAAGAAATCGGTAGGAGTGATGCGCTTTCGATGGAAGAAATTGAAGATCTTCTATATAATGAAAACAGTGAATGGGGAATATTGGGAGATCGGTGGAGAACCTTATATAATGCTGGTTTGACGGCAGATTTTAGTATATACAGTGAGCCGTAGGAAAGCGAGAACTAAGATAGATATGAGAGCGAAAAGAAGAGGAACTTTCATTGCATTATTGATATTGATGATGATTTTATGCATGGCGGGCTGCGGCAGCAAAGAAGTTGGAGTGGAAGTTGAAGTTCAGGAAGAAAGCGTAACGCAGGAAGAAACGGCGATTTCGGAAACAGATTTAACAGAAGAGGAAATTTCTTTTATCAAGGAAATCCCCGTTGATTTTCCTTTTGATGAATTGTATCCTTCCAAGCCATATTCGCTTACATTGGCTTTACAGGAGGAGCCTGCCGGGGCGTATCAACTAATACTTTATAATGGACGAGGGGAAGTGTTACAGCAGGTTCCGTGTGGTATCCTTGTAGAACCGATGCAATTTTCCTATGATTGGATATTTCGCAGATATGGACCGGATTTAGAGATTTTCCCTGCTGGTAGCTCTACAGGACTGTTGTTTCAATGGGAAGGGGAACAGTTTTCAGAAGAAGCAGTTGAAATACCAAGATATTCCAAAATGCAGGGTTCAGCGATGCTTACCATCGAAGAAGATGAAACAGTTCAGACAAAAAAGCTTTATCAGCTTAACGAAGAACAAAAATGTGTAGAAGAAGCGCGGGGCTGGCGGCTGCAAAAAGATACAGGGGAACTTGAAATACATAATTATTTGGATAACCAAATTCTGTTTCAGGGTATAGTGCCGTTGAATGAAGAGGGAAATCCGGTTAATGAAGTGTATTATAATATGCTGTTTGCGGATGATCTTTATGTATGGTGGGAGGAAGCGGAAGAAACCGCAATTCCGACATGGCTTGATGAACCGAGAACGGAAAGCACGGAGGAATCGAAAGGAATAGAACCTTTTGAAAACATACAACAAGTTGCGTTTGGCAATAATGGGCATACGGTGGAATATGAAAGTAGGGAAGCGTTGCTAGCAGATTGTGGATTTGCGGATAGCACTCCTATGTATGAATATTATGACCGCTTTGATAATCTTCAGTTGGAATTGTATTATGATGAAGCCTCAGACCGGTTTTGCGGAATCGTCTATGAATATAATATAAACGGTGAAAAGAAAAAATGGGCAGAAATGTATGGATTTACGATTAATACTGTCTGGGAACAGAAATGGCCAGGAGAGATTCCTCTTTCTAAACAAAATATTTATGGATATGACATGGGGAATTATGAGGAATTGATTGAATACACACCGTCCGGACTGCCAGAGCATATTTGTTATCAAGGTGTGACAGAGCGGGAAAGAGAACTTGGGGAATTATCGGAAGCGCTTGATATAGTGATGGAATTAAATTACGTATATCGAGATGACGGAACTTTGTTTTACAGGGAATATTGGCATGATTCTATGGAATTTGAGACAACACTTTCTTATTTGTATAGTTCTTATGATGATAAAGGAAGAGTTGTTTACGAGAGAGGATATATTACGCATGGAGAACTGGAGTACTATTATATATATAAGGACGAAGGTAAAAAGCCGGCGTATTGTCTGGAGATTGACCATAATGTAGGATATGCAATTCCAAATATCGTACGATATCAATAGTATAGTCTGTTGCATGATTTTTGCAGTAAGATTGAAAGGCTTTGGAAAGGAGGTATTTCTATGAGAATGTATGATCTTATTATGAAAAAAAGAAACGGTGGTGTGCTTTCGGAGGACGAGATTGCCTTTATGGTGAAAGGCTACACGAATGGCGAAATTCCCGATTATCAGATGTCTGCAATGATGATGGCAATTTATTTTCAGGGGATGGACGAAAAGGAAACGCTTTCACTCACAATGGAAATGGCAAAAAGCGGCGATTTGCTTGATCTGAGCGATATAAAGGGCATCAAGGTTGATAAACATTCGACGGGCGGCGTGGGTGACAAGACATCGCTTACGCTTACCCCGATGGTGGCTGCGCTTGGTGTGCCTGTTGCAAAGATGAGCGGCAGAGGACTTGGACATACGGGCGGCACGATTGACAAGCTGGAGAGCTTTGAAGGCTTTTCTACGGGATATCGGAGGCGCAGTTTAAGGAGAATGTCAACAGCATCGGAAT
>JAIEDW010000169.1 GCA_029067805.1 Lachnospiraceae bacterium | reverse complement strand
TCTAAGGCGTAAAATACTTTTTGGATTTGTTCCCAGCCCGCGAGATAACCGGAGTGGATTCCGTCAAAGTGCACGTTCATTTTTTTCCACTCGTCCGTAAAAAAGTTCATTCTGTCGGTATAATCGTCGCAGTAATAGCTTGGAAATCCAGTCTGCGCGGATAAAGCAGCCGTCGGTAGTGGAACGGCATGAATTCCCATGACGGAAACCACGGAAATCGCCGCAGTGAGCGAGCACTTTCCAAAGCCGGATAAATCGTTTATAAGTGCTATTTTTTTCATTTTCAACTTTTACTCCAAAATCTTTTAATCGTAACTAGGTATAAATATATAATATGAATGTCATTAAAAAAATACACAATTTAGACATTTTTTTGAGGGACAGTTTAAAAAGAGTTGAGAAATACAATAGATAGATTTATAATTCTATATAGAGGTCGGAAACAAATATTGTTCCTGACAAAAGAGAACGTTTTTCGGGCAAAAAAGGAACAAGGGAATATAGATGAGAATATATCACAAAAAATTGTATAATACATTGCTGTTGTTTTTTATCACGGTATTTGCATTGTTATTATGCGGCGCAAAAGGCATAAAAAGTTATATGGAGCGCAGTGCGTACGCGGAAACATATCGGCAGCAAGAGGAGCGGTTTGGGATATCGTTGTGGAACGGTGTGACCGATGCGTCCCCCGGCGATTATCAGATATGTATCAATTGGTGGTGTCAGGAAAGGGACAGTCATTATGTGCTGTTTGTACCTAACGGTATGAAGAATGAGAGATTGTATTGGCTTTTTACAGGTCAGACGCAAATGCTGCTTGACGATGTCAAAATAGAGAGCGGTGATTGGTTTCACTGTGACAGTGGCATGCACAAACTGGTGTTTGCTGAGAATGGCGAGGAAAAACACTGTACACTCGAAATATTGTATACCGCACCAATCACGACGCTGTTTTTGGAAACCGATTCAGGTTCGCTTTCTTTTTTGCATGAGTCAAAGGAGCATCATGAGGGTGGCAGTTATCTTTTTCTGGACGAAAACGGAAAGCCATGCTATGAGGGAAGGATCGATGACATACATTGCCGGGGAAATTCTTCTTATGAGGAAACGGACAAAAAGTCTTACCGCATAGAACTTCAGGATAAGTGTGACCTGTTCGGAATGGGAGAGGATAAGGACTGGATATTGACAGCAAATGCCTTTGATGACACACTTCTCAGAAATGTCCTTGCCTTTGATATCGCAAAGAAATTGAGGCTTGCATACACGCCGAGCGTCACATATACTGATGTATATGTGAATGGTGACTTTGTGGGAAATTATCTCTTGTCGCAGCCTGTGGAGATTGGAAAGAACCGCGTCAATATTGAGGACCTTCAAAAGAATATGAAGAAATTAAACGAATCAAAGGAGCTTTCCGAGTACGAATTTTTCATGGAACAGCAGGGAAGACTTTTCAGCACAAAAGGATATCGGATAGAGAATGAACCGCAGGACATTTCGGGAGGCTATTTGCTCGAGTTGGAAACGAGTGATCGGTACGGACTTGAATCAAGCGGATTTTTGACATCAAGAATGCAGCCTGTTGTATTTGCAAGTCCGAAATACGCGTCCTATAACCAGGTGTCTTATGTTGCCGATTTGTATCAGGATTTTGAAGACGCGATGTTTGCGGAGGACGGCTACAGCCCGTATACTGGGAAACATTACAGCGAATATATTGATATGGAGTCGTTTGCGCGAAAATATCTGCTTGAGGAACTTGTGAAGAACTTAGATGCGTCTTTTACAAGTCAGTATATTTATAAACCCAGTGACGCGGTCAGCACGAAATTTTTTGCGGGACCAGCGTGGGATTACGACAAGTCAATTGCGGCGTCCGGAATAACAAACGATGGCGTTAATCTGCATGATGCTGAAGGCTTTTATGCGTGTTTGCGGGAGACGGATTCCGATATATGGTATGCTTTGTATCAGCATGAGGACTTTCGGGCTTTGACAGCTCAAATATTTTTCGATGAACTGGCACCGCAGATCAGGGCGGAATTTAACCAGATGGTGGACGACTACAGTCATTCCATAGAGGCATCGAATATCTGCAACATCATTAGGTGGAACACGTTTTCACAGTACAGTGAACTTGACGAAAAGCTGGAGTGCCATGCACTGAAAATAGAGGAGCTGAAGGATTTTATGCAAAGGCGCGTTGACTTTTTGGAGAGCGAATGGGAGGACATGCGCAGAGAGGAGTAGGGGCGAATGGTCATTGATATTTATGCAGATAAGCTTTATCGGTATGAGCGGAAAGCGGAACCTTGTTTCATCGGAATTCCCATGAAAAAGGGTGTGCTTTTGAATTTGGATCAGGTAACGGTGTTTCAAGACGGCAGAGCGCTTCCGATTCAGAAGAAAGTGACGGCGCGGCATGATGACGGAAGCGTCAGATTTCTGTTTCTGCGGTTTCTTGCAGATTTGCCGGCAAATAAAAGTGTGGTGTTACAGTGCGATACCGATGCGCGGACGGGGAAGGAATCTGAGGCTTTTGAGATAGCGGTTCAACGGGAACAAAATATTGTCAAAGTTGACACAGGTGTCATTTCTTTTGCCGTGAAAAATGACAGTGACAGTATTTTTCAATATGTAGAGGCACAGGGCAGACGCTATGAGAAGGAGCAGCTTATCGGTCCCATGCTTCGCGGCGGTGAGGGAAAGCAATATTGCATGAAAATCGGTCAGTGGAATATTGTGGAAAGCGGTGCGGTCTGCACGATTTTGAAAGCGAAGGGTACGAATATATGTGATAAAAATAGCACAGAACAGATTGATTTTGAGGTTAAGCTGACGGCATACGCGAAAAAGCCGTGGATTGAGGTCTCGTACCGTATTATCAATACGACATTAGAGCAATTTCCGATCACTTCACTTGTATTTGATGTGAAACTACAGAACAATAACGGGAATGATCAAAAAATGACACAAGTGTCGGAAGTTAGAACGTGCGCGGCATCGTCAAACTATAGAACGGATTTTGTGATTGGTGAGAATGGTGAACCTGTTTCCAAATGTGTGGATGCTGAAAGCCTTGTGTACGAATCAAACGAACACTTTGCGGAAGTCTTTTACGGTACATTCTTTGCGGACAGCACGGACAAAGACGGCGGCGTGTGCGCAACCATTTTTCAAGCGCAGCAAAATTATCCGAAGGCAGTGCGTGCCGACAGCGAGGGCGTGTCTGTGGCGCTTGTTCCCGAGGTCACGCCGAAATTCGGCGAAGGCAAGGTTGTCATGGAGTCGGGCATGTCGCGTGAGCAGAAGTTTTTACTGCATTTTCACAATGCCGAGGAAACATTGGAGGAACTTGACAACCGGAGTCTGATTTATCAGATGCCGGACAGACCGTATGTGCTGCCAGAGGTTCACAGGGATTCGGGCTGTTATCTTGATATTTTTACGGAAAAATATATGCCGGAAGCGGAACAGGCGTTGATTGCGAAGGCGGACGGTCATGCACGGTCATACGGGATGCTGAACTTCGGCGATTCGCCGGACATGAATTATACGACGCAAGGCAGAGGCGGCGGAGATCTGGTTTGGAGCAACAACGAATACGATTTTCCACATGCCTGTGCATTATTATATGTAAGAAACGGGACAAGGCGTTTTCTCGATTACAATATTGCGGCGGTAAGCCACTGGATGGACGTGGATGTGTGTCATTTCAGCGATAATCCGTTGTTTTTGGGCGGTCAGTGGGAGCACACAAACGGCCATTGCCGCGGAAATGTAATACCGCGTGAGCATTTGATGGTCTGTTCGCATCAATGGGTGGAAGGATTGCTTGACTACTATCATTTTACAGGTGACGAGCGGGGACTGGAAACGGCGCTTGGAATCGGAGAAAATGTGCTGCGCCTTTTGGACACGCCAATGTATGC
>JAIEDW010000168.1 GCA_029067805.1 Lachnospiraceae bacterium | reverse complement strand
ATATAACAAGCAATATCATTAAGTAACGCTCTATCATCATCTGTGTTTATATTAAGCCTAACACTTTTTCCAACTCCAAAACCTAATACTCCTAAAATAGATTTTGCATCTATAATTATGTGACCTACCTGCATATCAATATCATAAGAATATTTTATTAGTTTATCTGTTAGTACTAGCGCACCCGCCTGTGTTTTAAGCTTAATTGTTACGCTTTTCATACTCTTACCTCCCCACTATATCAAGACATATTTCAAAAGCCGTATCATCACCAATTATCTTTGGTAGCAAAATACCTCCGTACATCAGTGCTGCTCCTGTATAAATTTCATTACTCTCTGCTGCCTTATATTTTGCATTTTCGTCAAGTTCAGACAGACGGAGTCTTCTTCTCAGGGTATTGGAAGCAGCCCTAAATACAACACCTTGTACCAAAACCTGCTCTTTATCATCAGATACCCATGACCACGCTGCCAGCCCATCCTCAAACGGGTTACTGAGACGATAATACTTTCCTTCATAAATCAGCTTCTGATATCCCTTATACTTTTTAACCTGCTCTGCCACTTCCTTCCTTTCACTATTACTTAGACAAGTTAAATCCAGTTCATATCCAAAGCTTCCCGCCATTGCTACAATCCCTCTTGTTTTCAAAGACGTTTCGCGTCCAGTCTGATGATTTGGCACAGCCGAAACATGAGATCCCACTGTAGAGGCCGGGTAAAAGAAGCTGGTACCATACTGGATAAATGTCCTTTCATGCGCATCTGTGTCATCACTGCACCATATCTGCGGACAGTAGTAAAGCATTCCTGCATCAAATCTTCCTCCACCGCCGCAGCAACCCTCAAACAGTACATCAGGGAAATCCCGTGTCAATCTTTCCAACAATTCATATAATCCAAGGACATAGCGGTGTGGCATCTCCATTTGACGACCTTGAGGCAGAGAGTTCGTATACCAGTCGCAGATGCTCCTGTTCATATCCCACTTTATGTACTCTATGTGATTTTCTTTCAAAAGCTCACTTATCACATTATATAAGTAATCAACGACTTCCTGATTAGACAAATCCAATACCAGCTGATATCGCGCCCTTACAGGCTTTCTTCCCGGAATCTGAATCACCCATTCCGGGTGTTCCTGATACAGCCTGCTGTCCTCTGATACCGCCTCGGGTTCAAACCAGATGCCAAATTTCATTTCCATCCGGTTAATCTGCTCTATCAATTTTTGCAAGCCACCCTTTAATTTATTTTCATTGACAAACCAATCCCCTAATCCAGAGGTGTCTGAATCTCTCTTTCCAAACCAGCCGTCGTCCAAGACCATCATGTCGATTCCCAATTCTGATGCCTGTTTTGCAATGTTCAGAATTTTTTCCTCATTAAAGTCAAAGTATGTAGCTTCCCAGTTATTTATTAAAACCGGTCTTTGTGCCAGCTTATACTTTCCTCTGCACACATGGTTCCTGATTACATAATGAAACCTCTGTGAAAGCTTGGCAGTTCCCTCATTGGAGCAGGATAATATTACCTCCGGAGTGTAGAAGCTCTCTCCGGCAGGCAGAGTCCATGAAAATGTTTCAGGATTGATTCCCATTACAATACGAACCTGATCCAACTGGTCCTTTTCAACCTGCGTCTGAAACCCACCACTGTACATCAGTGCTGCCCCGATACAAAAACCGGCATTTTCCGTGCAGGATTTTTCGCATAACAGAACCGTTGGATTTTGCTGATGGCTGGAGGTTCCCCTGTTACTGCCGCTCTCCTGTATTCCATGTATGAGCGGTGTTCGCTCCACCTGGCGCTCCATAGTATGTCGTCCATAAAAATGCACCCACTCCAAATCTCCATACGGAATATCCATGCACAGGCTGTGAGCCTTATTTATCATAACAGAAGTCCTTTCTTTATTTATGACAACCGTGCTTCTCGTAATAATGTCAGCATTTTCTAAAACACCATATTTTAAAATGACCTGTACTTCTGATATGGCATCCTTTAAAACAATTTCCAATGTTTCTGCCTCTTCCTCATTGGCATATACTGCGGGCAGTCCGGGAATTGAATACTTTCCTTTTGTAATGCGATATTCCTGAAACCTTAAGTCGAGAGCAGTGCTTCCGTCCAGGTGCGTAACTGATATAGCAGGTATTCTATAATCTCCCGTTCCGTAAGCCGCATATTCTAGTGGCAATGTATCCAAGGAATAGGTTCTTTTATTCCCCGCTTCATATATATTTCCCGAAAAACCTACATCCGGATAATCCAGCAGATAATCCATACAGCAGTCCGTCTTTGCACCATACCAGAGATGATACAGCACTCCGTATTCATCTACCTTCATCTGATATAGTGTATTCTGAGTTTCCAGACAAAAAATATTGTTTTTTACATTTACTGCCATAGGCTTATTTTCCTTTCACTATTGTTTTCGTTATAATCTCAAATTCCGTCTGTTACACGTCAATATCAAAAATATATTTTTCATATGCATTAATAACTTGTGTCTCGTTATAGACCGACAATCGTGGAAATTTCCTTCCATAGTTTAAGTGTACATGCCCATGAACGAAATATGCAGGTTTATATTTGTCCATCAGGTTACGGAACGCTTCAAAGCCTCTGTGCGGCAGATCATTGTCATCATTAAGCTGATATGCAGGCGAATGTGTCAACAAAATATCGAAACCCTTGTTGCGCCTTAACTTCCACCACATCCTCCGCACGCGCCTGCGCATCTCAGACTCCGTATACTGGTGTTTGCCGGGCTTATAGCGCATAGAGCCTCCAAGACCCAATATCCGAATCCCGTCATGCACATAAATTTTATCCTCGATACAGATGCAGCCCTCTGGCGGAACTGTATCGTACCGTTCATCATGGTTACCATGTACGTATAAAATCGGCACATGCGTAAAGGATGCCAGAAAGGATAAATACTGGGGTTTTAAATCTCCGCAGGAGAGAATTAAATCAATCCCCTCCAGATAACTCTTATCAAAGTAATCCCACAATAATTTGGATTCTTCATCAGCGATAGCCAAAACTTTCATTAATTGTTCTCACTTTCTTTTCGCACAATCATTTGTAAAGCATTATGTATCAGATGCCTGGGTTTTGCTTAAACCCTGCATTTTTACAACCTTCTGTGCTTCCTTGGTCAAATCGGAAATTGAGGGAATACTTCCCACCACATTGTCCGCAAGCCAATCCATGGTAATAATCTCCTTCGGAGAAATGACCTGATTGGACTGATTCATAATAGTTCCGCCCTGCGCTCTTATTTCTCCTGAAAAAGGAACAAGAGTATCGGAACAGATATCGTTACGAAGCAAATCTACCAGCCTTTTGGTACCCTGTGGCAGATCCTGGGAACAAATCAGGTCAACCACACCGGCGGACATCCCCCACCAGTAATTAACGGCACGTTTTCCTGTTACAGCTCCCTCCTCCTTCCATGTACCTCCCAGTACAATGCGGACAATCTTTTCATAAAGCTTTCCCCAATGCCATGTAGTCATAGCCAGATTGTCAGGAGTTTCTCCACTGACACAATAAAGTCCGAAATGCCGCGACGCATTGCCGGGTAATGTCATATCCCGGTCCATAATGTAATTGATTTCAGGATCATCCGCAATTTTTACCCTCCGGTCCTTTAATGTACTCCAGTCCAGATAAACCTTTGCATATGGATTCACCATTCCGGCGCCCAGGGCAAAGGCATTAATACTGGCTGCCATGCCATAAATCGGATAATCGGCAATGTAGCCTAGCTTGTTTGTGTTCGTCATAGAGCCCGCAATGACGCCTGCCAAAAACTTCGCTTCATACATTCTGGCATAATAAGTACGCAAAGTGGGATGTGAAATATTCAAAGAGCAATTCAGGATCTTTACATCCGGGTGTCTGGCGGCAATTTTTAAGCTGGCGGGTATCATCACAGGAGATGTGGTAAACAGTATATGATAACCATCCTTAATAACCTGTTCCATCATTTCCAAGTCATTTTCTCCGACAACAATATTATCATATGCAGCCGTTTCCACCTGTCCGGGAAATATATTTTCCAAGTACAGCCGCCCAAGCTCATGACTGTAAGTCCAGCCAGAAGTTTCATGTGTCTTCTCATATAAAAATGCAATCTTAATCTTATTTGAATTGTCCGGAAGAATCCGGTTCAGCAAGCCTTTATAGAGGTTATGTGAATCATCCTTTTTGGGTGGTTCCAAAAGAAGCTCTACGGACTGTTCCTGTGTCAGTACCAGAAATTCGTCCCAAATCCTTGAAAGGTCTTTTTTCATTTCTTGCTCAGTTTTCTGTTTCGCATCCTGATAGCCAAATACAGTAATAAATGCCAAAAGAGCATCGCCTACGGTAATGGGCAGCTTCCTGCCGCCTTTTGACTCAAAAGCTTTGCAAAAGCGGATGTAAACGGAAGCAAATATCATACGGTCATCGGAAGTCCATTTTTCTCCCTTGGGCGTGCCAACCTGTTCCAGAAGCTTGGCAAACCTACCTGTCTCGCTGAAATAGATCGTATTAATACCGGTAACCTCATAAAAATCCAAAAACTCATAATATATTTTATTTTCTTTCGTATCCGTGCGTTCGGGAACTACCCTAGTGACGTAGCAGGGAACACTGTACGCATCAAGATACTTCAGAACACTAATCCGCTTATTACCCTCCAGTACATAAAAACTGTTCATGAATTCATAAACTTTAACCGGATCACGCAGTCCCTCCTCCTGCAGGGAATTACATAAATGTATCCATTTGTCGGCAAATTCCGTTTGCGGATTCAAAAGGGGCATAAAATTGGATGCAAATGAGTTGGTTCGACCCTTTGTCCTTGTTCCTACAATCATCTCCAATGGAATCTCACACAAGCCAAGGTTTACCTCATATCTCACCTTGGTATATGATAAAATCTCTTCCAAAACCGGCAGATATGGATATTCACCTTTCAGCACGTGTGCGCGGTATTTTTTTTGTCCTGCCTTTAAAGCATTGCTGTATTTCTCGTATGACATGTTGACCTCATTTCTATTTTCGCTTTAAATAACACCACTTAATAAGTTTTTTGATTAAAAAATATCGTACAGGACTTTCTGTTGTATACTGAGTTTACGACAACCATTACAAAGGAAGTGATTCCGCACGATAAACTCATTATACAACAAAGAAAGCTTGGTTGGTAGACTTTATCAGTTTTTTACATTTATTTTAAAAATTTCCCTGCCCGCACTGCACCATTCAGACCATCTTCCCCGTTTTTTCTCTTTTGTCATTATATAAATCTCACATTTCCAACATATCTATTTCCCTCTGTCCGGCAATAGTGTGGCAAAAATTGCCGCTTCAAAGTTCATTTACAACCTCCTTCGAAAAACAGTGATTTTAAGTCGGCTACCGACTTTTTTATATCAGGCTGGGCAATTACTGCAGAAACAACAGCCAGACCGTCAATCCCCATAGGTCTAAAAAGCATTGCATTTTCCTTGCTGATGCCCCCGATCACAACAATCGGTATATCAACTGCCCTACGGATTCTTCCAAGTTCCTCCATAGATACAAAACCTGCATCTGGTTTTGTCCCCGTTGGAAACATAGCACCCACGCCCAGATAATCGGCTCCGGCTTTCACCGCATCTATGGCTTCGTCTACGGAGCTGACAGAAACACCAAGAAACATATCTTTATCAATCACCTTCCGGGCAATATCTGCGGGAATATCCTTCTGCCCGATATGTACCCCGGCTGTGCCCACTGCCATAGCAATGTCAATACGGTCATTTATGATAAGTGGTACGCCATAACTATCAGTAATCTTTTTTATTTCCAATGCCAGGGTATAAAAATCCAATGATGAAATATCTTTTTCCCGGAGCTGTACCAACGTGCATCCGCCAGCAACTGCCAGCTCCACTGCTTCGCTCAAAGTCCCGGTACTCATATGCATACGGTTTGTTACAAGGTATAAAGAATAATCAGGTTTCATTTTCCACCATCCCTTTCTTCCTGCAGCCCATACTGGTAGAGGTTCCAGAAATGGTGTGTTGGTCCGTAGCCTTTCCCAATGTCAAGCGAATGTGTAATCGCCATAGTCACATAATCCTTTGCTTTTTGAACTGCCTCCTGTAAATTCACGCCTCTTGCAAGCTGTGAAGCAACCGCAGAGGAAAAGGTACAGCCTGTCCCATGCGTATTTTTCGTATCAATCCGGGCAGTATCAAAATGACAGATTTCTTTCCCGTCAAACAAGACATCCACCGCATTCCCTGCTGCATGACCGCCTTTGACAACAACTGCCCTGCATCCCATTGTATGGATTGCTTTTGCAGCTTCTTCCATGTCCGCAACCGATTTGATTCTGCATCCCGCTATTTTTTCCGCTTCTGCAATATTCGGTGTCAGTACGTCAGCAAGCGGGATAACCGTCCCGATCAGCGTTTTGATTGCCGCAGGTTCCATGAGTGGGCAACCGTTCTTTGCATACATCACAGGGTCAATCACAATATTTGCCGGGTGGTAATATTTCAGTTTTTCGGCAACTTCATTCATACAGTCCGGTGTGGAAAGCATACCGACTTTCACTGCATCAACCTCAATATCTTCAAAAACAGCATCAATCTGTTTACCAATCATATCCGGGCTGACATCCTGAATGCCGATTACCCTGTCTGTGTTTTCTGCCACAACAGATACAATGACGCTCATTCCAAATACGCCATGTGCGGAAAATGTCTTTAAATCTGCCTGTATGCCCGCACCGCCGCTACAGTCAGAACCTGCAATACTCAATACTTTTTTCATTGTATGATCCTCTCCTTCATGCCTTTTTCCTCCTATAAGCCATAT
>JAIEDW010000167.1 GCA_029067805.1 Lachnospiraceae bacterium | reverse complement strand
TCAAGCACCCGCTCACTACCTTTTAAGTCCAGCTTGTTGATTAAAAAGTCCACTTGCGGTTTTGTACCCTCTACCCATGACAAATCTTGAATATCAAGACTCCAAATTTTCCGATACCAATCACTTCCCAATGATTTCATATCATAATCCTCCATGCTTTTAATCGTCTATAAATTTTTGCCGGCTATATCAGCATATCAGATTTTTAAAATAATACTAGACTTGTATTTCTCGATATGATATTATTTTGTATTAAGTGCAGGATATTTTTCTGTAAAATCAATACCACTATTTTGACCATATCAGTCATTTTTTGACGCAAAATTTGTAAAAATAAACCTCCTCATCACAAAAAAATGACAAAAATTTCCGCTTGTTTCCAAGATTTAACCTTCCGCAAAAATAACACTTGCATTTTTTCTTGCATAACGCCTATTTATGGTAACTTCCACTACATAACCGGTTTACCATAGTTCACTTTTTGACTGAAAAATATCATTTCGCGTTTTATGTCAATTTTTTCATTATTCGTGTTCGAATCGGTAGTTTTCCTCTCACATTTTATGAACATACATTCTTGTCATTTCCGGTTCTCCGTCCCCTTGTACCGTACACAAAAATTCCCACCCATATCTCTCGTAAAATGACGTATGATCCGTTACTAAATAAAGAGTGTCAATTCCTTTGCTGCTTATATCCTTACAGACATAATCAAGCATTTCTCCGGCAATTCCATGACAGCGGTACGCCTGTTCAACATAGACGGCGCACACATTTGGTGTCAAGTCTTTTCTGTCATGAAAATCATTCTCAATTACGCCAAGACCGCCGATAATTTCGTCCTTATTTTTCACAAGATACCACTGCGGAACCGCACCCGTATTTTGCAAACATTTCTCCATACTGTCAAGATACGCCTGCAGCGGAATTTCCCATTTTTCATGGAACCATTGTGCCGCTTCCTGTTTCAACGCAGGATGTTCCTGTATCTTTAAGATTTCGTATTGCAAAACGTTTCACCTCCCAATTTTTCTTCAATTGTCCAACGATTTTTTCTCAATGAGCGGAATCCATTCAAATTGCATCGGCTCTGTGACATATTTTTCCTGAATCTGTAAATACTCCTTTTCCGATATTGTGTCTGTAAGCCGTCCATTACCATCCCAGTCTCCTGTGTAGTATGCCTCATTAATCCATTTACCGGAATCCCATGTTTCTTTAGACGCAATCCTATCCAATACAACCCATTCCTCCACATCTTCCTGAAACTGCAAATACGTTGTTGATGAATACGAGCCTGCACTGACATATTCAACAATACCGTTCTCATAGATTGTCATATGAAAATATGAGGATTCACATTCCATTCCTATTCCTTTTGTTTCACTGTAGTTGTAAATAACCTCCGGTATGTCTTTATAGGCAATAATCATTTCCGGAAAACCATCCCCCGTCAAATCCGTTAGGGCATAATGATATGCATTTTCTGTAAATGCTGACCATGACATGCACAGTTCATCATACAAATCCTTCCATTCACCACCCTCAAATTTGCTCCGCACACTTTCATCATTGATATTTCGATTATCAGCATTCATGAATTGTTCATATTGTTGGAGCACCTCAATATAAGGCTCCGGCATATCGGAGCATATATTCACTTTCCACTGCTTTTGCTCTGATAAGATTTCTTCCGGTTCTATACTTTCCGTTTCGCTCTCTTCGGATTCTGCATATTCTGCCGTTTCTGATGAAGATAAAGGCGGCATAATATCCTCATTTTCCTCAACTTTTGCACACGCATGGAAACTGATGACACAAATCAGTATCATTCCCAGAAAAACTGTTTTTTTCACTCTCATTTCCCTCATTATTTGTATTTATGAATATTAATAATTCTATCATATTTCTCAATACAATTCCATGAAATCATTATTACACATAAAAAACTTACACGTGAAAAACGAGACCTTTTGTAAAAAGTCCCGTTCTTCAACAGATATTGTAAATATACTTTATTAAGCCATGCCGTTTGCTGTTTTATACTTATATAGCATCTCCGCGTGATTCTGCTCTTCGATCTGAATGTCCGCCAAAAGCTTACGCAGTGCTGCGTCCGCAAACTTAAATACATTCGTATTGTACTCGGAAGAAACAAACTTTTCCGTTCCGATACAGTCTGTTGCCAGAAAACTGTCCGACTGCTTATCATTGTTCTGCGACATAGCGTCATATGTCGCCTGCGGCTTATAGTTTGCCCCATCCGAATCATTACAGTCGCAAGCGGGCACACTTCCGTTCAGCACCTGCTCCAAGGAGTCGTAATGCTTCTGTTCCTCCTGTTCAAGCTTTCCGAAAAGCGTTTTCAATTCCGGATCCTTTGCCTGTTCCTTATATCTGTGATACTTTTCTACACAGATTTTTTCCTGTGACTGCAGCTCCGTAATCGCGTCCTTTTCCTTCTGTTTCAATATCATAACAATCCTCCTATCCGC
>JAIEDW010000166.1 GCA_029067805.1 Lachnospiraceae bacterium | reverse complement strand
ACGATTGATTTAGTAAAAAAGTACTTTGATAAGTGCAAAAAGTACGGGGGGGGGGTATTACATTTTGCACAACGTTAGCCCTAGGCATGAATTTTGATACGCAGGGATTTTGTATAGACTTATTTTCGTTGACAGTGGTATTTTCTGCACTTTATTATGCAGATAGACAAATAAAGAAAAATGTAAAGTATAATAATGGGCTGATGTGTGGTGTCAGCTTTTTGACCGCATGCTTATGGCTAATATCAAGAGGGTTTTCCGTAGATAATACGACATGGAGTTTGTACCGTTCGCCAATTCAGATCGTGAAGAGTATTGCATATGTACTTGGCATGACACATTTGTTAAATGGTATAGGAGCGGTATTTCATTATTTGGTTGTTTCTAAAAACAAGACAGTAACGCATCCTTTAGAAAAATTTCAGTCGTATATATCATGCCTCATTATAATGTTAATAGTGTGGCTTCCGCACACAATCACATCACACCCTGCAAGTATCGAGTGTGATGCATGGGATTCGTTGTACCAATATTATGGTAGAGCAGAGTTTACGGCACATCATCCTCCGGTATTTACGATTTTGCTTGGATGGTTTGCAGATTTTGGACGTTTGATAGGTGATATCAATGTAGGATTTTTTATGTGGACTATGTTGCAAACCCTTTGCTGTGCGGCAATTATGGCTTATGTGCTATATACTATGAATTTGTTAAAAACGCCTCGTTGGCTGGTGATATTATCGTTTGCTATTGCAGCAGTATCACCATTTTATACCTGTTACATCACCACGATAGTGAAAGATACAATGTATTCATTTGCAGTATTGCTTTATATGGTAGAATTGGTTTATATGCATATAAGCCGGGAAAAGTATTGGAAATCCCCCAAACACATATGTCTGCTTTGGATATCGAATATTGTAATGCTTTTATTTAGGTATAACGGAAAATATATCATTTATGGCGTAACAATATATTTGATAGTAAAGTGTGTATTTAATAGAGAAAAGCTCAAAGCAAGGGTTACTAAAAAGTATTTTGTTCAAGCTTTTATCTTGATGATATTGCCGCTCTTATTGTCAAAGGGAATTGTAAATGTTGCGGTCAAGCATTATCAAGTTACAATACAAGAAGGGGAAAGCATGAGGGAGACACTCTCTATTCCGTTTCAACAATCGGCAAGATACGCCAAATGTTATAGTGATGAGACGCCCGACGAAGAAAAAGAAATTATTGATAAAGTAATTGACTACTATGCATTGGCAAATGTTTACGAACCGGAGATTTCGGATCCGGTTAAAAGCAGATTTCACTATTATGCGACTAAGGAAGATTGGAAAGAGTATTTCCGGGTATGGTTTAAACAGTTTTTAAGACATCCGTTTACTTATTTTGGAGCGACATTGAATCAAAATTATTGCCTTATATATCCGCAAAGAGAAAACAGTAGGTTTTATTATTCTACATATGTTGATTATTTTTATGATCATGATTTTATGGATGAAATGGGGGCAGCCCAAGAGATGACTTTTTCAAATGCAAACGCTGCACGTATAGAGTTGTACAAATTGTTGCATTCCATGCCAATAACAGGTGCATTTTCAAATATTGCGGTATATAATATCGTAATAATGTATATGATTTTGTTTGCAATATGTGATAAGAAAAGGGGAGCCTTATGGATATTGATTCCTATTATACTCAGTGATCTGGTGGTTTTGGCCGGTCCGGCTATATATGATAACATAAGGTATGCACTCCCTGTTGTATATTCTGTACCGTTAGCATTGGCATATTTTATTCGCATATACAATACCGGTTACGAGATTTAATCGATTGATTTGTGTATTACATATTCATCACTTATAAATAATTTTCATTGAACAAATATAAGTAACAAGAAACGCTGCTTTTTAGTGGCGTTTCTTGCTATTCATTTGTTTGATTTAGATAAGAATTCTTTTTGTTTCGTGTTAATGAGTATCGGCATATTCCGCAGCTGCCTGTACAACAAGGGCGTGTTGGAGCCATATCTTGGGATACTGTTCCAGAGTAAACGGGCATGTTGTATTGCCTGTCTCAAAAGTGATGGAACAGACAGGATTGTCACCACTGTATATCCAGTCAAGGTAACTTCCGGATGCGGTTTCACTGCCCATTCTTTTATAGGGAACAAGTGACAGCATATAGTTGGAAAAATCCACATTGATTGCTGTATATCTGCTTTCAACAGTGTCCCAGTAAGCAATCTCGCCCATTGAATGATAATTGATGATAATGGATGGCTTGCACAGTAGGGTGACAGTTCCGAGGGATAAAGTTTCCGGTTCTGTCAATGGGGCGATTCCTGCATATCCCATGTAGGAAGGCTGGACTGCTTTTGTATCAACGCCGAATCCAGGAAGAAAGTTTCTGTTGAGATCGACACCGCGAGCATTGGCTTTCCATTGCGTAAGGTAGACTTCGTATGTGCTCTTTGTCCGCTTTGCAGCAACGTCATATGCATAGCAGACCTGCACCAGCTGTACCAGCTCGGGAGACCGCAGGGCGTTTTCTCCAAACTGGCTGAGTGTGATGCCGTCAGGATTGACCATAGGAATAATGTGTACTGCTACCTTATCAAAAAGCTCCCTGTAGATTTGGTTATGAAAGGCGCCGCAGTTATAGCATTCAAGACACTGCTCAAGCTGTTCCATGACAAGGTATGGATTGGTATATTCGCGGGCATGGATGCCGGCGTGTATCAGTATGTTTTTGGGGGCGGACGGGTTGCCCAGAATAAGCTCGTACAGGTTTCTGCCGTCGGCGGACTGACCTGTCACGTTGACGTGAAGCAGTTCGGGATATTTTGTCTGCAATTGTGAAATGTCTTCCACCAGTTCCTCATAAGTATAGATATCATAATCACATACAATGGCATCAAAACGTTTGAGATATCTCATGTCCGTATATCCCTCCAGTCCCGTGTCACAGACCCTGATCTTTACAAGGGAATCCAGCGGACCAAGTAGGATCTGCACGGAAGTGTTGTCGGGAAGTACTGCTATGGGGTCTCCAGACATGGCTGGATCTGCATAGATATTTAACCCTTCCCCTGAAAAACGGACATAGTAGATTGGAAGCGCAGATTCTTCTGCTGCAGATGTTTGAAACGGCATAAAAGACAGTGCAAAAAATAAAACAAGTACAGGAATGACAATATTTCTAAAATGTTTCATAATAAATTCTCCTTGTATCAAAAAGCGAAGCTAATTTTATCTAAATGTGAAATATCCGGTAAAAATGAAATTATCTAATTACCTGTATACCATATTAATATAATTTTTGGACGGCTTCAAGATACATTCGAATCATATTGACAAAATTCGATAAAATATAAACCTATTTTTTGCTTTTCATTTTCTCAATCATAAATAAGAGAAGTAAAATGCCAATTCCCTCTGCAAACAGGAGTAGAGCATTATTATTTATGACATGAAACCCGTCAAGTGTGCTTATAGTCTTTAACATTTGATCATAATACAGAGACATGTAGAAACTGATAATTGCCAGGCTGCTGCTGATAATAGAAAAATGTGCTTTCCGAATATGAAGAACAAGTTCCCGAATCCATAATCCGATTTCAATAACTATAGTCAGTAACAACTGTTTATGAAGAAACGGACCTAACTCTGCATAATCAATATTGAAAGGAGCGCTCTTATCATGCAGCCAGTTATAGAATGACAGTTGCATGATCAGCATCATATATAGTATCAAAAGAACGCTGACAGCGCTTGGAACTGTTTCTTTTATTTTTCCGACATCTTTCTTTTCATTATTATGAAAGAACAGGAGATAATTGCAAAGCAGCATGACAGCGACAAGGACAAAAAACGGAAAAAACGATTCTAACCGAAATATTTG
>JAIEDW010000165.1 GCA_029067805.1 Lachnospiraceae bacterium | reverse complement strand
CAGTTTATCTGCGTCAGCGGACCTAGACGTTTTGGAAAGTCGATGGCTCTTAAAATGCTTGCTGCCTATTATAGCCGGGGATGTGATTCATCGGATTTATTTAAAGGGTTTAAAATAGAAAATGATGAAACGTTTCAGGAGCATTTGAATCAGTTTGATGTGATTTTCCTGAATATGCAGCAGTTTTTGATTGAGGCGGAGCCGGAAAAAGTGACGGAATATCTGGAACAGGAGGTGCTTCGGGAGCTTCGGAAAGAATATAATGAGATTTTAAACAGACAGAATATGGGATTGGCGGCTGCATTGCGGGAGATTTTTACGGAAACGGACAGGCAGTTTATTTTCTTGATTGATGAATGGGATTGCGTGATGCGAGAACGGCAGGAGTCGGAGGACTTACAGAAACAATACCTTGATTTCTTAAGGAATCTGTTAAAAGACCAGCCTTATGTTGCACTTGCCTATATGACAGGTATTCTGCCCGTGAAAAAGTACGGTCAGCATTCTGCATTGAATATGTTTTGGGAATATTCGATGACGGATCAGTTCGGCTTTGAGGAATATACCGGTTTTACGGAACAAGAAGTAAAAGCGTTATGTGAAAAGTACGACATGGATTTTGCACAGACCAGCAATTGGTATGACGGGTACAAGTTTCGGCAGTTTCAACATATTTACAATCCGAGATCGGTTGTGGCTGCAATGAAAAGTCGTGTTTTATCAAATTACTGGACATCCACTGAAACATATGATGCGCTCAAAATCTATATAGACATGGATTTTGACGGGCTTCGATCGGACATTGTGCAGATGCTCGGCGGTGAACGGGTTAAAGTAAACACATTAAGTTTCCGGAATGATATGTGTAATTTTGAGATAAAAGACGATGTTTTGACGCTGCTGATCCATTTGGGATATCTGGGGTATGATTCCGAGACAAAAGAAGCGTTTATTCCCAATAAGGAGATTATTGGGGAATTTGAAAATGCAATGAGTGTGAGCGGCTGGTCGAAAGTTATGCGCATTTTAAAAGCATCGGAAAAGTTGCTCGAAGATACTTTGAGAGGGAATGCCGAAAGCGTTGCTAAGGCGCTTGATCAGGCGCATACAGAGGTAGCGTCTATTCTGACATACAACGATGAAAACTCGCTTGGATGTGCGATAGGTCTTGCATATTACAGTGCAAGAAAAGATTACAAGCTGATAAGGGAACTGCCTACGGGACGCGGCTTTGCAGACGTTGTATTTTTGCCGTTGCCTTCTGCGAATAAACCGGCGCTTGTCATTGAACTGAAATATGACAACTCAGCCTATGCAGCAATACAGCAGATTAAAGACAGGCAATACACGCAGGCGCTTGAAGGATATGTCGGGGACATTTTGACTGTTGGTATAAGTTATGACAGGGATGATGTAAATAAACCGCATAGATGCGTAATAGAGAAAGTAAAGAAATGAAACAATTTGAAGTATAAAATCTAGGGCAATCCGAAAGGGTTGCCCCTTTTGAAAAAATGTAGTAAAATATGGAGTATGTTTTAAAGTATAGGCAATGGGAGGAAATACGATGGTAAACTTAAGAGGACGAAGCTTTTTAACATTAAAGGATTTTACGGCGCGGGAGATTATATATCTCCTTGATTTGGCGGCAGAATATAAGGACAAAAAGAAAAAGGGAATTGCGCACGATACGCTGCGCGGAAAAAATATCGCTCTAATCTTTGAAAAGACCAGCACGCGTACGCGCTGTTCATTTGAAGTGGCGGCGCACGATCTCGGCATGGGGACGACGTATCTGGATCCGTCCGGCTCTCAGATCGGAAAAAAGGAGTCTATTGCAGACACGGCAAGAGTGCTTGGCAGAATGTTTGAGGGAATCGAGTACAGAGGCTTCGAGCAGTCAATTGTGGAGGAGCTTGCAAAGCATGCGGGCGTGCCCGTGTGGAACGGACTGACAAATGAGTACCACCCGACGCAGATGCTTGCCGACATGCTGACAATAAGGGAGCATTTCGGACATTTGGAAGGAATTAAATTAACGTATATGGGAGATGCGCGCTACAATATGGGCAATTCGCTGATGATTGCGTGTGCGAAGCTCGGAATGCATTTTACGGCGTGCACCTCAAAGGAATATTTCCCCGATATCACGCTTGTGACACAATGCATGGAGTATGCAAAACAGTCCGGTGCGACGATTACGCTCACGGAAGATGTAGACGCGGGAACGAAGGGCGCAAACGTTATTTATACGGACGTATGGGTGTCTATGGGAGAGCCCGAGAGCGTATGGGCGGAGCGTATCAGAAAGCTTTCTCCGTACAAGGTGACGAAAGATGTTATGAAAAATGCGGGAAAGAACGCAATCTTTTTGCACTGTCTGCCTGCGTTCCACGATTTAAAGACAAAGATTGGAAAAGAGCAGGGAGAAAAATATAATTTTACGGAGCTTGAGGTGACGGACGAGGTATTTGAGTCAAAGCAGTCGCTTGTGTTTGACGAGGCTGAAAACCGTATGCACACGATTAAAGCTGTGATTGCAGCAACGCTTGGCGCATAGGATTATGAAAAAAGAGGAAATCTTAAAAAAGTTGAGAGATGCGGGCGATTATGTCAGTGGACAGGAGCTTTGCGCGTATTACGGAGTGTCGCGAACCGCGGTCTGGAAGGCAGTCAATCAGTTGAAAAAGGACGGATATGTCATCGAGGCGCAGACAAACCGAGGCTATCGACTTGTTGAAAGTGACACGAGTGTCATTTTTGACAAAATGGCGATTGAAAGTTATCTGGATACGGACTATATCGGCAGAGAGCTTGTGTTTCGCAAAGAAACAGGTTCCACCAATCTGGACGCCAAGGCAATCGCGGAAGCGGGCGGCGCGTCGGGGACGCTTGTCGTGGCGGATATGCAGACAGCGGGACGCGGACGCAGAGGGCATGGCTGGGTGGCGCCTGCCGAAAAAAATATTTATATGACGCTTTTGCTGCGACCGGACTGTATGCCAGATAAGGCGTCTGCGCTGACGTTGGTTATGGCAATCGCCGTGTATGAGGCAGTGTGCGAGATCATCCCCGCGGAGAGCTGCGGGATAAAGTGGCCAAACGACGTGGTCGTAAACAATAAGAAAATATGCGGAATCCTTACGGAGATGAGCGCAGAGCCTGAGTGCATTCATTATGTGGTAACGGGCGCAGGCATTAACGTAAATCAGACTGCGTTTCCGAAGGAAATAAAGGATACGGCAACGTCGCTTTATTTGGAATGCGGGAAAGAAACAGACCGTGCAAAGCTGGCGGCACGCGTGATGCATTATTTTGAGCAAAACTACATGTTGTTTGAAAAGAGTTGGAATCTGGAGCATCTGCGCGATAAATACAATCATATGCTGATCAACATGGACAGACAGGTGCGTGTGCTCGACCCGAAGGGCGCGTATGACGGAATTGCGCGCGGCATTAACGAAAAGGGAGAGTTACTCGTAGTGCGCAGCGACAATGGCGAAACCGTCAACGTATACGCGGGGGAAGTGTCCGTCAGAGGCGTCTACGGCTACGCGACATAAATTCGTGGGCTGAGAAAGGGGCATTCTATTAATATGGAAAAAACAGGAGAGCGCATTGTGCTCTGCGGGGCAAACGCTTACGAGCAGAAATATTATTTTAACGAAAAATTTAGGGCGATTCCTGACTCGATTAAGGAAGAATTGCATATTATATGTGTGCTCTTTACGGAGGAAGTCGGCGGTGTGTTTACTGTTGTGTTTGAGGAAGACGGGAGTGTGAGCCTTGAAACGGACGCCTACGAGGAGGACTTGCTCTATGATGAGATCAGTAGCGGACTCTTGGTGCGCGAGGTCAGAATGCAGCGCAGGGAGTTGTTAGAGTCGCTCAGTCTTTATTACAGAGTGTTTGTGCTCCATGAACCGATGGAAAGTTTGATAAAAGATGAGGAATAAAAAATGGTTTTAGTGGTAGATGTTGGAAATACAAATATTACGTTTGGCGTATATGACGGTAAAAAGCTGGTGACGACGTTTCGGTTAATGTCAAAGACGCCGAGGACATCTGACGAGTACGGCGTGTTGATCACGGAACTTCTTTCCAAGAACGGGATTGCGGTTCCGAAAATAGACGGGACAATCGTTGCGAGCGTTGTGCCGAATGTGATGCACTCGTTAATTGGCGGAATCAAGCGCTATGTCAACGAGAAACTGCTGCTTGTCGGAGTCGGTGTAAAGACGGGAATTAAAATTGTCACGGAAAATCCAAAAGAAATCGGTCCGGACAGAATTGTAGACGCGGTTGCTGCATATGAATTATATGGAGGTCCCGTACTTGTCCTTGATTTCGGCACGGCGACCACGTATGACCTTGTCGATGAAAACGGCTGTTTTTGCGCGGGAATTACGGCTCCCGGCATTCGAATATCGGCAAAGGCGCTTTGGGAGGACACGGCGAAACTCCCCGAAATCGAGATTAAAAAGCCCGCTTCAATTCTCGCACAGGAAACCATCTCAAGTATGCAGGCGGGACTGGTATACGGTCAGATCGGACAAACCGAATACATCATACAGCGTGTAAAAGACGAAACAGGGTATCAAAACTTAAAAGTAGTGGCAACGGGCGGACTTGGCAGAATTATTGCCGAGGAAACGGACATGATACAGGAATATAACAGCTTCCTTACGCTGGAGGGTCTTAGGATTATTTATGAAAAAAATAACAGATAGGCAGAACAGGCAGCTTCAGATCGGCAGCGTGTTCTTGGAAAATAATGTGTTTCTGGCGCCGATGGCAGGAGTAAGCGACCTGCCTTTTCGCTTGATTTGCAAAGAACAGGGAGCGGGGCTTTTGTGCATGGAAATGATTAGTGCAAAGGCTGTGCATTACAACAACAAAAACACAGAGGCGCTCATGGAAATCCATCCCGATGAGCTGCCGGTTTCCTTGCAGCTTTTCGGCTCGGAGCCGGATATTATGGCGGAAACAGCTGCAAGGATAGAAGAACGTCCATTTGCATTTCTTGATATCAACATGGGCTGTCCTGTCCCGAAAGTAGTGAATAACCGTGAGGGTAGTGCGCTGATGAAAAATCCGAAACTTGCGGGCGAGATCATAAGTGCAGTCGTAAAGTCTGTATCAAAGCCTGTCACTGTGAAGATCAGAAAAGGTTTTGACGATAACAGCGTCAATGCTGTGGAAATGGCAAAGATAGCAGAGGAGAGCGGAGCGGCGGCTGTGACCGTTCACGGACGTACCAGAGAGCAGTATTATTCGGGAAAGGCGGATTGGGATATTATTAGGCAGGTGAAGGAAGCCGTTAAGATTCCTGTGATCGGAAACGGCGACGTGACGGACGGTGCCTCGGCAGCAAAAATGTTTGCCGAAACAGGATGCGATGCGGTGATGGTCGGCAGGGCAAGTCGTGGCAACCCGTGGATTTTTCGGGAAATCAATACTTATCTCGACACGGGAGAAAGTGTGGGACGTCCCTCAAAGGACGAGGTGCGTGACACGATTTTAAAACATGCCGCGCTTCAGGTTCGATATAAAGGCGAATACACGGCAGTCCGTGAGATGCGAAAGCACGTTGCATGGTACACGACCGGTTATCCGCATTCCGCAAAGCTCAGACAAATGGTGAATGAATTGGAAACAATTGCCGAACTTGAGGAGTGGATTAGAAAAATCTTGACATAACACCCCAAAAAGGGCTATAATGTCTTAGTTTATGAGTGGGAAATTTTTACACTTTTTTGTAAGTTATCAATAAGAAAGGGAGTAAATTTCATGGAAGAAAAGAAGAATTTATTAACACGTGAAGGTCTTAAAAAATATGAGGATGAGTTACATGATCTTAAAGTGGTAAAAAGAAAAGAGGTAGCTCAGAAAATCAAAGAGGCAAGAGAACAGGGTGACCTTTCGGAAAATGCGGAATACGATGCTGCAAAGGACGAGCAGCGTGATATAGAGGCGCGAATCGAAGAGCTTGAGAAAATCCTGAA
>JAIEDW010000164.1 GCA_029067805.1 Lachnospiraceae bacterium | reverse complement strand
ATCCTTTTACCGTTTTACCGTATTGCCGCTTGTAATTCCGGTGTTGCCGCTTTAAAGTATCTGGAGAATAACCGTCCCGATTTAATCTTGCTGGATATCAATATGCCTGAGATGGACGGCTTTGAAGTGATGGAACAGCTTCAAAAATCGGAGGAAACAAAAGCGATACCGGTCATTTTCCTAACTGCAGATGATACTGCGGAAACGGAAGTGAAATGTTTTCAGGTGGGTGCGATTGATTTTGTTGCAAAGCCCTTTGTGCCGGATATTTTGTTAAGCCGCGTCGGTAAGACAATGGAGCTGGAGCAGTACAGGCACAATCTGGAAAATATGGTAAAGGAACAGGCGGAGAAGATTACGGAAGATGCAAGGCGCATCAGTGAGATACAGGAATCAGTCATCGTGGGGATGGCGAATTTGATAGAGAGCCGCGACGGCAGTACAGGGAAGCATGTTAAAAATACACAGATGTATGTCAGAATGATTGCGAACGAACTGTATCAGAGAAAGCTTTTTCCGGCAGAGCTGACGCCGGAGTACATACAAAACCTTTGTAAAGCGGCGCCGCTTCACGATGTTGGAAAAATTAAAGTATCGGATTCCATTTTACAAAAGCCCGGCAAGCTGACGCCGGAGGAGTTTGACGCGATGAAGCTGCATACGACATACAGCCGCAAGATTATCCAGACGATTATCGGTGATGTCGAGGATGAATATTATGTGCGGATTGTTGAGGATATTGCAATGTACCACCATGAGCGCTGGGACGGAACGGGATATCCGACGGGACTGGCGGGCGATAGTATACCCCTGGCGGCACGCATTATGGCGGTGGCGGATGTCTTTGACGCGTTGTATGAGGAGCGTTGCTATAAGCCGCCAATTCGTCCGATTGAGCGGATCATGCAGATTATGTCGGAGGGCAGGGGGACACAGTTTGACCCAACTGTCATTGATGTCTTTATGGAAATGCTTCCGAGGTTAAAAGAAGTATTGGGGATTGAGGGATAAGCTGCCACAGGCGGAAAGGAACGGTAATTTACTTGAAAGAAAAACAATTTATCAATCATAAAACGACGCGAAAGATAGAGCAGATCGTGCTGGGGATTTTTACTGTTTTTTCCCTTGCGATGTTTGTTTCGTCACATCTGCTTCATTGGAGTGTTTTTGCAAAGGAAATCATTATCGCCACCATATGTGCAAGCTGGTTTGCTTTTATCAGGGGATATCGAAATTATGAATTTCGCGCAAAATTTCTTTCCGTTATGTCGTGGATCAATTTTTCAGTCTATGCGTTTCATGCCTACGGCTTTACCTCCATGCTCTCTACGATGCTGGTGCTTATCATACTGCTCAGCATCTTTGGAATTTTGGAGATTATCTATATGGGAGTCGGCTTTTCGACGCTGATCCTTTTATATCACATTTTCATTTCAAGGACGGCTGTGACAGATTCCGCAAACGATATTATTCGGTTGGGTCTGCACGTGATTTCTGTTTACATTATTTCTCTTGTAACATGGGTTACAATACGGATTAGGCAGGAAACAAGTGAGTTGTTGATGGAAAATATCCGTGAGCTGAAAATCGTGGAACAGAGCAAGGACGATTTTATGGTCAATATCTCGCATGAGATCCGCACGCCGATCAATGCGGTCTGCGGTATGAGTGAGGCGATTTTGCAGGAAAATCTGCCGACGAGTGTCAGGCGTGATGTGATCGATATCCAGACAGCAGGAAGAAATCTTCTTTCGACGGTCAGCAATATTTTGGATTTTTCGGAACTGGAAAGCGGTAAAATGACGCTTGCGGAGGAGAGTTATAACATCACATCGACGATTACGGACATTATCAATATGGCGCTTACGTTTGAAAATGGCAAGAAATTAGAGTTGGTTGTGGATTGTGATGCCAATCTGCCGAGCAATCTGGTAGGCGACGAGCAGAAGTTTCGGCGTATTGTGATGAATCTTTTGGAAAATGCTTATAAATTTACAAAAGAGGGCGGTATTGTACTGCGTATCAGGAGCAGAAAAGAGGACTACGGCATCAACCTGATCGTGAATATTAAAGACTCTGGAATCGGTATGAATCAAGCGGACATGGAGAAAATTTTTGTCAGCTTCAGCCAGTTGAATTCCAAACGCAACAGGGAGGAAGGCGGTATCGGTCTCGGACTTGCGATTACGCAGGCGCTTGTTCAGAATATGGGTGGTTTTATCACGGTCGACAGCATACCCGGAAACGGAACGGAATTTCAGGTTACGATTCCGCAAAAGGTTTTAGATGAGACGCCGATTGTTTCGATTAAAAACAAGAGTCATTTGTTTGCGGCATGTTATATTAACATGGATAAATACAATTATTCTGTTGTGCGGGAGGGGTATGAGAAATGCATCCGCCACATGGCGGAACAGTTCGGGATTATGTTTCGTGTATGCAGAAATTTGTCCGAACTGAAACGGCGCATGGAACATGAAAACTATTCTCATATTTTTATCAGCTGGGATGAGTATTGTGAGGATAGAGCTTTTTTTGAGCAGCTTGCGAAAGAAAAAGAAACGACGGTCGTGCTGATACTTGATTACGGACAGGAAACGCAGATTGGAAGCAACATGCTCCGCATTTACAAGCCTTTTACCGTCTTATCGATTGCGGCGGTATTCAACGGACAGAAGGTGATACAGCGGGATGAGCAGCATTTTGATTCGCGGCATCGTTTTATCGCGCCGGATGCGAAGGTGCTTGTCGTGGACGATAATGCGATGAATTTAAAGGTTATGGCAAGACTTCTTCTGCCGTATCATATTAAGGTTTC
>JAIEDW010000163.1 GCA_029067805.1 Lachnospiraceae bacterium | reverse complement strand
CTCGTGGGCTCGGAGATGTGTATAAGCGACTGGCCTGAGCCTCGTCAAGAAGCTTTCTGAACATTTCGATACCTGTACAAACAGTCTTCTTTGTTTCCTCGCTGATACCAACGATTTCAACTTCCTCATTGATATGAAGAACACCACGCTCTACTCTACCTGTAGCAACGGTACCACGACCTGTGATTGTGAAGATATCCTCGATAGGCATCAAGAACGGCTTATCTGTCTCACGTACAGGATCAGGAATATGCTCGTCAACTGTGTTCATAAGCTCGATAATCTTGTCGCCCCACTCACCCTTAGGATCTTCAAGAGCCTTCAAAGCAGAACCCTTGATAATCGGGCAGTCTGTGAATTCGTACTCCTCAAGCTGCTCTGTGATTTCCATCTCAACGAGCTCAAGTAACTCAGGATCGTCAACCATATCGCACTTGTTCATGAATACAACAATCTTAGGTACACCTACCTGACGAGAAAGAAGGATATGCTCCTTTGTCTGCGCCATAACACCATCTGTTGCAGCAACAACGAGGATAGCGCCGTCCATCTGTGCAGCACCTGTGATCATGTTCTTTACATAGTCAGCATGACCCGGGCAGTCTACATGTGCGTAATGTCTCTTCTCTGTCTCATACTCAACGTGTGCTGTATTGATTGTGATACCACGCTCTCTCTCTTCCGGAGCCTTATCGATGTTCTCAAAATCTGTTGCTACGTTACCTGCAACTCTCTCAGCCAATACTTTTGTGATTGCTGCTGTCAAAGTTGTCTTACCGTGGTCAACGTGTCCAATCGTACCAATGTTACAATGGGGTTTACTTCTTTCAAATTTAGCCTTTGCCATTTTAAAAGTCCTCCTTAAAAAAGTTATTGATAAATTAATTTAGTTTCATTCTAAATAAAACTTTACCCAACTAAGCTTCATTATATTAGAAAATATTGGGATTTTCAAGTCTTATTTATAAAATACTGCTGTTTTAAGCAAAAAATATTAGTCTTTCTTTGCCGCAAGCACCTTATCCTGCACTGACTTCGGAACCTGCTCATACTTCTCAAAGAACATTGAATAGTTTCCGCGTCCCTGTGTCTTGGAACGTAAGTCTGTAGAGTAACCGAACATCTCCGCAAGAGGAACAAAACCTCTGACAATTTTTCCGCCGCCAAGATCGTCCATACCCTCGATACGTCCACGACGTGAGTTAATGTCGCCGATAACGTCGCCCATGTATTCCTCGGGCATTGTTACTTCAACCTTCATGATCGGCTCAAGAAGTACTGGTGCTGCTTTCTGCATCGCTTCCTTAAACGCAAGTGAACCTGCGATATGGAATGCCATTTCTGAAGAGTCGACTTCATGGTATGATCCATCATATACGTTCGCATATACGCCGACAACAGGGAATCCGCCAAGGATACCTGCGCGTGTTGCTTCCTCGATACCTTCACCAACTGCAGGAATGTATTCCTTCGGAATAGCTCCGCCGACAACGCTGGACTCGAACTTGAACAGCTCCTCGCCGTTTGCATCCATCGGTGCGAACTTAACTTTACAATGACCGTACTGTCCACGTCCACCGGACTGTTTTGCGTACTTCGAATCAATATCAACTTCCTTGGTGATTGCTTCCTTGTATGCAACCTGAGGTGCACCAACGTTTGCCTCTACCTTAAATTCACGCAGAAGTCTGTCTACGATAATCTCCAGATGGAGCTCGCCCATACCCGCGATGATCGTCTGTCCTGTTTCCGGATTTGTATGCGCACGGAATGTGGGATCCTCCTCTGCAAGCTTCGCAAGCGCTTCACCCATTTTACCCTGTCCTGCTTTTGTCTTTGGCTCGATTGCGAGCTCAATAACAGGCTCGGGGAATTCCATAGACTCTAATATAACCGGATGCTGCTCATCACAGATGGTATCACCTGTCGTTGTAAACTTAAATCCAACCGCTGCAGCGATATCTCCGGAATAAACCTTGTCCAACTCCTGTCTCTTGTTTGCATGCATCTGTAAGATACGTCCTACACGCTCTTTCTTGTCCTTTGTCGCATTCAATACATAAGAACCTGAATTCATTGTACCAGAGTAAACTCTGAAGAATGCAAGCTTACCAACAAACGGGTCAGCCATAATCTTAAATGCAAGCGCTGAGAAAGGCTCATCGTCCGATGAATGTCTTTCAATCTCGTTGCCCTCCAGGTCAGTACCCTTGATTGAAGGGATATCTGTCGGAGCGGGCATAAAGTCAAGAATTGCATCAAGAAGCTTCTGAACGCCCTTGTTTCTGTATGCAGAACCGCAACATACGGGAACTGCTGTACATTCGCATGTACCTTTTCTAAGAGCCGCCTTTAACTGCTCTACAGAAGGCTCTTCCCCTTCCAGATACATCATTGTTAAATCGTCATCTAACTCGCAGATCTTCTCTATCATTTCCGCATGATAAAGCTCTGCATCATCTGCCATGTCGGCAGGGATATCTGTTATGGAAATATCATCGCCCTTATCATCATTGTAGATATAAGCTTTCATCTCCATCAAATCAACGATACCCTTAAAATCATCTTCCTTACCGATTGGTATCTGAAGAATAATCGCATTTTTACCTAATCTCGTTCTGATCTGATCTACTGCACCATAGAAATTAGCGCCCAAGATATCCATCTTATTGATAAACGCCATTCTGGGTACATTGTAGGTATCAGCCTGACGCCATACGTTCTCTGACTGCGGCTCAACACCACCCTTTGCACAGAAAACACCTACGGCACCGTCAAGTACACGAAGCGAACGTTCCACTTCCACAGTGAAGTCAAC
>JAIEDW010000162.1 GCA_029067805.1 Lachnospiraceae bacterium | reverse complement strand
ACAAAGCAGACGCCTCTTGGTACCGCCTTGATACAGATCATATCCTTGCAAAAGAGCTTATAATTGACACCGTCCTTTTTCACCATCACAAAGCTTTCCCGCGTTTCCCCCTGCTGTGACAAAAACAAAAGCTTTCCCACAAGCTGTTCAATATCTTCTTCATGATAGGGCTTGATCAGATATTGATAGCAGTGCAGCTCCCTGTATGCCGAGAGCTCCATATTGGTAATTGAGGTGATCATCACAATCGGCGTAAACGCATACTCCTTTTTTGCCCGTATTTCACGGGCGAAAGTCATTCCCGAAATATCTTCTTTGTCGTCGGGATTTAAATTAATGTCAAGCAAAAAAGCCTGAAAGGGCTGCTGCGCCCCATTCAGCGCAGCCCTAGCCTCCTCCAGACTGTTTACGGGAATAACGGATACGCCCTTTGATACTTTCTCTGCCATAGCAGTTACTGCCGCTAAGCTGTCCCTGCTATCCTCAAGTATCAATATTCTTGTCACACTCTGCATACCGTTATCCTCCTAATTTTATTCAGTTATTTTTATGGGAAACGAATTTCATCGTTTTCTTATTTCAACACTTCACCGACTGTCTTTGCAAGTCCTGCTACGCCTTGAATTTCCGACGGCACAATAATCTTTGTCGCATTGCCGTTTGCAGCCTTCTCAAATGCCTCAAGCTTTTTGATTGTAAGCACTGCATCATCCGCTCCCGCTTCTTTTAAGAACTTAATACCTTCCGCGTTTGCCATCTGTACAACTCTGATCGCCTCAGCCTGACCTTCCGCCTCACGGATTCTCTTCTCCTTCTCAGCCTCTGCACGAAGGATTGCAGCCTGCTTTTCAGCCTCCGCTTCAAGAATTGCAGACTCTTTCTGACCTTCCGCTACAAGGATTGTTGATTTCTTCTCACCCTCGGCTCTAAGGATTGCCTCACGTCTTTCACGCTCTGCCTTCATCTGCTTCTCCATCGCATTCCGGATTGCCTCGGGCGGGATAATATTCTTTAACTCAACACGGTTTACCTTAATTCCCCAAGGATCGGTTGCAACGTCAAGCGCAGAACGCATGTTTGTATTGATGATTTCTCTTGATGTCAATGTCTGGTCAAGTTCCATATCACCGATAATGTTTCGAAGCGTTGTCGCCGTCAGCTTTTCAATCGCCATAATCGGGTTATCCACACCGTACGCATACATCTTCGGGTCAGTAATCTGGAAAAATACGACCGTGTCAATCTGCATCGTAACGTTATCCTTTGTGATAACAGGCTGCGGCGGGAAGTCAACTACCTGCTCCTTTAAGTTCACTCTCTTTGCCACTCTGTCAATAAATGGAATCTTGAAATGGATTCCTACACCCCACGTCGTATCATATCCGCCAAGCCGCTCAATGACATATGCCGACGCCTGCGGTACAACGCGCACGTTTACTGCAATAACTAAAATAATGATAAATAAAATCGCTAATATCCACAACATTAGTTTATCTCCTCCTCATACTTTTCAACAATTAATTTAACACCTTTAATATCCACGACCTTCGCAAGACTTCCCGCTGCAATTTTGCAACCGTTGTCTGCCGCCCGCACCGTCCAGTCCTGACCGTTTACCACCGCACAGCCTGTTTCCACAATATTGTCAACATCCTGTGTGATACGCACGATCTTACCGATAATGCCCTCATAATTGGTTCTCGTACGCGTAACGTTTATGTACTTCACCACCAGAGGTCTTGTGAATATTAACGTCGCAAACGATACGGCAAGAAACACTGCAATCTGCAATTTTGTTCCAGCGCCCAGAAGCGTAGCGAGCACTGCTGCAAGCGCACCGAGCGCAAACCAGATCGCGCCAAATCCGACCGTAACAATCTCAATGATAATCAGCACGATCATAGCAACCAGCCACACCATTGTATTCATTATACATCCTCCTTCCGATTTTAATCATCTAAAATGTATTATTTTTCTGTCAAAATCATATTACTTCATATTTCTGCTTAATACAACGGTTTTTGCGTCAATAAGGTGATTTTCGTATTTAATGAAATAAAGTAAAAACAACAGGCGCTGCCATATAGACAGCGCCCAATACATACAGAAATTACATACCCTCATGGAAGGTTCTTGAAATAACGTCCGCCTGCTGTTCCGGTGTCAGCTTAATAAAATTTACAGCATATCCGGAAACTCTGATTGTAAGTTGCGGATAATTCTCCGGGTGCTTTTGCGCATCCAAGAGTGTATCTCTGTTCAACACATTCACATTTAAGTGATGTCCTCCCTTTGTGGCATAACCATCCAAAAGATTAACCAGATTGTCTACCTGCTGTACATTTTCTGTCATATTAATTCCTCCTTATTCATAAATACCATTTTTATATTGATTACTGATTTTGTCTGTGTGTTTTCTGCTTGTAACCATAGTATATTCGAATCGCAAAGGAATTTCTGTAACATCTGTTACATTTTTAAATTTTTTATGTTTAAAACTAAATACAATTTTAAACTAATACAATTCCTCAAGTGCACGACGGTCAGAAAGCTTTATGATATTCTTTTCCACGGCAATCAATCCTTCCTGCTGCATCTTCATCAGCTCTCTCGAAAGCGAAGGACGCGTCGTTCCCAAATAATCGGCAAGTTCTTCCCTGTTCATAGTAAGATGCACAACATCACCTTCTGCTGCCTGATCCAAAAGCCATAGGGCAATCCGCTCCTTGAGCGTCGTTCCCGATAATAGATGAAGCTTTCTCGTCATAGAAAAATTCTTTTCGGACTGTATCTCCAGCATATTTCTCGTAATCAGCCTGTGATGATCGCATGCATTACTGCAAAAGCAGTAGAAAAAGTCCCACGGTATCTCGAGGAGTCTGACATTGCCCTGCGCGATTGCGTCATACCAATATTTTTCGGCATCCGCAAACAAGAACATTTCGCCAAACACATCACCCGCTTCCACAAGAAACAGCACATCCCGCTTTCCCGATGCAAAATCTTTTGCAAGCATCACGGAACCTTCCAAGATCAAAAACAGATTCTTTGGTTTTTCGCCCTGTCGAAAAATATAGCTCTCATCGCAAAATGTCCGCTCAATCGTCTTGGAGCATGTAAACATTTTATCAAGCTCCTCATCGCTGATATTCCGAAAGAGATGAATGTCCTGTATACATTCCTTGCACCGTTTTACACTCTCTGTCATTGTTTTACATCATTCCGCCCATTCCCGGACCGCCTGCCGGCATTGCAGGAACGTCTTCTTTAATATTCGCAACAACAGACTCTGTTGTGAGCAGTGTGCTTGCTACAGAACATGCATTCTGCAATGCACTCCTTGTCACCTTCGCCGGATCGAGAATACCAGCCTCAACCATGTTGACATACTCTTCTTTTGCAGCGTCAAAACCTACACCGACTTCAGACTCTCTTACCTTATTTACGATCACACTGCCCTCAAGACCTGCATTTGCCGTAATGATGAACAACGGAGCATCCAGTGCTTTCAATACAATCTTCGCACCAGTCTTCTCGTCACCGTCAAGTGTGTCAACAAGCTCTGCCACCTTCTTTGATGCATGGATATAAGCAGAACCGCCGCCTGCGATAATACCTTCCTCTACGGCTGCTCTTGTCGCATTGAGCGCATCTTCCATACGAAGCTTTGCTTCCTTCATCTCTGTCTCTGTTGCAGCGCCAACACGGATTACTGCAACGCCACCTGCAAGCTTTGCAAGTCTTTCCTGTAATTTTTCTTTATCAAAATCAGATGTTGTTTCCTCAACCTGTTTCTTAATCTGTGAAATTCTGGCATCAATCGCTGCCTTGTCACCCTCACCGTCAACGATGATTGTGTTCTCTTTCTGAACCTTTACAGACTTCGCACGTCCGCACTGCTCCAATGTTGCTTCCTTGAGGTCAAGACCAAGCTCCTCGCTGATTACCTGACCGCCTGTCAAAATTGCGATATCCTCAAGCATAGCCTTTCTTCTGTCACCGTATCCCGGAGCCTTTACCGCTACGACATTGAATGTACCGCGAAGTTTGTTTACGATCAATGTTGTGAGCGCCTCACCCTCAACGTCCTCTGCAATAATCAAAAGCTTAGCGCCTGACTGTACAACCTGCTCCAAAACCGGAAGGATTTCCTGAATATTGGAAATCTTCTTATCTGTAATTAAGATATACGGATCTTCCATTGTTGCTTCCATCTTATCCATATCAGTTGCCATGTAAGCCGAAATATATCCACGGTCAAACTGCATACCTTCCACTAAATCAAGCTCTGTCTGCATGGTCTTTGACTCTTCGATCGTAATAACGCCGTCGCCTGAAACCTTCTCCATAGCGTCTGCTACCATCGTTCCGACTTCCTCGTCACCTGCAGAGATTGCCGCAACTCTTGCAATGTGCTGCTTGCCGTTTACTTTAGAGCTCATGGAAGCGATTGCTTCTACGGCGCAGTTTGTCGCTTTCTTCATACCCTTTCTTAAAATAATCGGGTTTGCGCCTGCCGCAAGGTTCTTCATTCCTTCATTGATCATTGCCTGTGCAAGAACGGTCGCTGTCGTTGTACCGTCACCTGCCACATCGTTTGTCTTTGTAGCAACTTCTTTTACAAGCTGTGCACCCATATTCTCAAATGCGTCCTCAAGCTCAATCTCCTTAGCGATCGTCACACCGTCGTTTGTGATAAGCGGTGCGCCGAAAGACTTGTCAAGAACAACATTTCTTCCTTTCGGTCCAAGTGTTACGCTTACAGTATCTGCTAATTTATTGACACCTACCTCTAATGTCTTACGAGCCTCTGCTCCATATTTAATTTCCTTTGCCATGATTGCATATCCTCCAATTTTTTAATCTCTTTTTCTAAATTACTGAATAACCGCTAAAATGTCATTCTGCTTTACAATAATGTACTCCTCATCCTCAATCTTTACTTCCGTTCCGGAATACTTTGAGTAAATTACATTGTCGCCTACTTTTACTTCCATCTTTACTTCCTTGCCGTCAACAACACCGCCGGGACCAACCGCGATTACCTCTGCCTGCTGCGGTTTTTCCTTGCTCTGTCCCGGTAATACGATACCGGACTTTGTTGTTTCCTCAGCGATTAACTGCTTTAATACGACTCTGTCGCCCAATGGTACTAATTTCATGTTAAAATGCCTCCTTATTATTAAACATTAATGATTTACTTTTTTAATTAGCACTCTTAACGTTTGAGTGCTAACAAAACATATCATAGTTTTTTATAGAACGTTCTGCAAACGCATTTAAGTTCCATTTTCTTCCATTATATCACATTTTCTCTTTTTTACTCTTTATTTCTCTTCTTTTCAGAATTTAGTTTACTTAATAATTATTTTATATTTTCGTTTTCGTCAGTATGCAACTGCCGATTTTCGGCACATTTTACCCATAATCAAGCGCACGAAATACGAACTTATTCCCAATGCCACTGTATGATTCTATCTATCACTTCTATCATTCCGTCATGGTCATTATCATTTTTTGTGATAAAATCCGCGTGATCTTTGAGGCATGGATTGGCATTCGCCATCGCCACACCGACTCCCGCTGCCTCTATCATGGAAATATCATTCTCCTCATCTCCCGCTGCCACTGCATTTTTTTCAAGAACATTCAAAGCCTTGCACAGATTAACCAGTGCGTTTCCCTTACCGGCATTTTTATTGTAAAACTCAAGATACATATTGTTTGAAAATGCGCATGTAATTTCCTCTGCCAGTTTGGAATTTTCGATTTCCTCGCGAAACCGCTCAAGTTTCTCCCTGTTGTCTAAATCAATCGTAAGTACCTTATACGGCGCATACGAAAGTTCTTTTTCGAGATTGTTTCCGACCACATACGGCATATGGATAAACCGTGTATAATACTTGATTGCCTCATCCTCCGCAATAGTTATGACATGCGTGTCAGCATATGTCTGAATGTGTATCTCCCTTTCCTTTGCCCTGTCAAAAAGTTCCTGTGCCGCCCACATCGGCACGCTGTA
>JAIEDW010000161.1 GCA_029067805.1 Lachnospiraceae bacterium | reverse complement strand
TGGAAGAAGGAAAAAGCGTGACCGAAGCGGCTTATGCCACAGGTTTCTGCGACCAAAGCCACTTTGATCGATGCTTTCGCAAAATTGTCCGATTGACGCCAAGTGTGTATCGACAGTCTGTGAAAAGCCTTGCCTAACACAATGCGGGTATAAACTTTGCAAACAGATAAAGTCCGTCCGCGCCAGCATTGACTTCGTGAGGAATGCCGGAAGGCATAATGGAAATCGTTCCAACTTCATAAGAAATTTCAACGCCTTCGTTTACGCAAACACCTGAACCCGCAATTACTTCATGCGTTTCCAATTGTGTTTCGTGGATATGGTTTTTGATACTCTTGTTCGGAGCGATGCGGACAAGGTGGTAGCTGAATTGCCCGCCGGTATCCGCTGCCGTAACAATATGCTTGAGCGCTACACCTTCAAAAGTTGGATGCGCTGCCCATGCAATATCTGCAAAAGATATTGTTTTTGCAGGCAGTTTTAGAAAACCGTTGTTAAATGTCTCAAATAAATCATTGTTCATCAATTTGCCTCCTTTTTGCGTTTGATAAACCTATTATAAATCGGGATGTGAAACCGGGATTGGATAAAATTGCGGTTACAATAGACTTTAGCTATAATTTATGCTATACTTACAGCGAGATTCGCGCTGATTCGAATCTGATGGAATAGGGGTATGAAGGTTAATACGGAAGCAAAGAAAGGATTTTCGTTATGGAGGAAAAGAAAGCAAAACGATTTTTATATATCAGTGCAGTCTGCTTGATCATTCTTGGATTTATTTTGTTTTCGTGGATCACTTCCGAAATGGGAAAACGAAGTGAGGAAGCGCTGCGTGAGCTTAGTGATACATATATGTCCGGCATGAATGATCAGTTACAGAAAAAATTTGAGGCAGTGATTCTGGCGCAGACGAACGAGCTTGACGGAATGGCCAGGCGGATTGAGGAGGAGCATCTGATCGAACAGGACACGGAGCGGTTACGCAAGGAACTGATTTTATGTGCGAAAGTTCGAGATTTTTCTTATATGGCGCTTTATAAAAAGGACGGAACGTGTGATGTGATCTGCGGAAAGCCGATCAGTTCCGATGATCAGGAAACGGTTTTGCAAATGCTGGATATCGACACTATGGGAGTTGTCAGTGTGCGTCAGGTCGATGGAGAAAGGATGTTTCTTTTGTCGACAGATGCTATGTATCCGATGTCGGATGGAGACACAAGTGATATGCTTGTTGTCGGAATTCCGGTAGATTTTCTCGAAGAAATGTTGAAGCTTGACGAGAAAGACTCAGTTCTGATTTCGCATATTATTGATGATAACGGTGCGTTTATTATTCGCAGTGGCGACGCCTTTCGAGATAGCTATTTCGAACGTATCAGGGATACCTTTTCGGAGCATGAAGGGAAAACACCGGAACAGTACGAGGAGGAGTTAAGGACAGCAATAGAAACGAATATGCCCAGCAGCACGTGTGCGATGATCAACGAAAGACACGAATATCTGTACTGCTCTCATCTGAATAATACAAATTGGTATCTGATATCTGTGATGCCGTATGAAACGATGGATGATATAGTGCGTTCTCTGGAGGTAATTCGTCTGCGCACGATGCTGCTTGCCGGCAGTGGACTGCTTGTCGGTTTTCTGATTATTTTTGTCCTGTATTACAGAATGACACAGAAGCAGATTGTTGATTTGCACAAGGCGAGGGAGGAGTCCATCAAGGCCAATAAAGCAAAAAGCGAATTTTTGTCCAGCATGAGTCATGATATCCGTACCCCAATGAACGGGATTGTCGGAATGACCGCGATCGCGCAAGCAAATATTACAGATATGGCGAGGGTAAAAGACTGTCTGGGGAAAATTGCACTCTCAAGTAAGCATTTACTGGGACTGATCAACGATGTACTGGATATGTCCAAAATCGAGAGCGGAAAGTTATCTTTGAATATGCATAACGTTTCACTACGGGAAACAATGGAAAATCTGGTCAATATTGCGCAGCCGCAGATGAAGGCAAAGCAGCAGAATTTTGATATCTTTATTCGAAATGTTCAGACAGAAAACGTGTATTGTGACAGTGTGCGCCTTAATCAGGTGCTGTTGAATCTGGTTTCGAATGCAATTAAATTTACGCCGGAGAAAGGCGCTATCTATGTATATTTGGATCAGGAGCCTTCTCCACGCGGCGACAATTACGTGCGGTGTCATTTCAGAGTGAAAGATAACGGAATCGGAATGACGCCGGAATTTCAGAAAACAATTTTTGAACAGTTTACCAGAGAGCAGAGCCAGGAGGTTTATAAAATCGAAGGCTCTGGACTTGGAATGGCGATTACGAAAGCAATCGTTGACGCGATGCAGGGTACGATTGAGCTAAGCAGCGCACCGGGCAAGGGCAGCGACTTTCATATTACATTTGACCTTGAAAAAGTACAGGTACAGGAAGAAGATATGGTTCTTCCGTCATGGAATATCCTTGTGGTGGATGATGACGAGGATCTGTGCAAGAGCGCAGCCATGTCCTTAAAAGAAATCGGCATTAACGCTGAATACGCATCGAGCGGAAAGATGGCAGTTGAGAAAGCAAAACAGCGTCATGCTGCTGCCGACGATTATCAGATCATCCTGCTTGACTGGAAGATGCCGGAGATGGACGGTTTGCAGACGGCGAAGGAGTTGCGCAGCCACCTTGGAGAAGATGTTCCGATTTTGATCATTTCTGCTTATGATTGGAGTGATATCGAGGACGAAGCACGGGAGGTTGGTATTCAGGGCTTTATTTCCAAACCGCTGTTTAAATCCAATCTGTTCCACGGGCTGAGTGAGCATATGCTTGAGGAAGAGAAAATTGCGGAAAGGGAACAGGCAAAACTTAGGCAGTTTAAGGATAAGCGCATCTTGTTGGCAGAAGATAACGATTTGAACTGGGAAATCGCACAGGAGATTTTATCTGTGTCAGGTTTTTTGGTGGAGCGTGCGGAAAACGGACAGGATTGTCTGGAGAAATTTAAACAGTCCGAAATCGGTTATTATGATGTTGTTCTGATGGATATCCGTATGCCTGTCATGAACGGGTATGATGCGGCAAAGGCGCTTCGGGCATTGGAGCGTGAGGACGTTGTGCTGCCAATCATTGCGATGACAGCCGATGCGTTCTCGGAGGACATTGAGCATGCGAAAGAATGCGGTATGAATGAACATATCGCAAAGCCGATTGATGTCGATCGGTTGATGCAGATTTTGGAGCAGTATCTGAAATAGCGTGAGAAAGACTTCTAAATTGTAAGCTCATGGAGGAAAGAATGGAGAAACTGGTAATCGTCATTAACGGTAGTGGCGGAGTCGGAAAAGACACGCTTTGCGGCATTGTTGCAAAGCATTACAAGACAATGAATATCTCGTCGGTTGACCCGATTAAAAAGATTGCGCGTGAAAATGGCTGGAAAGGGGAAAAAAGCCCGAAAGCAAGAAAATTTCTCGCCGATTTAAAACAACTTTTTATCGAATTTAACGATTTGCCGCTGAATTATCTGATGGAACGACATCGGGAATTTCTGGAAAGCGATAAAGAAATCCTGTTTGTGCATATTCGGGAATCCGAGGAAATCGCGAAGTTTAAGGAACGCTTGAACGGGGCATGCATAACACTGCTTGTTAGGGGACGGCGGAATGCGAAAAAAAGCTGGAACAATACGGCAGATGACGATGTCGAGAACTATCCGTATGATTTTTGCTATGAAAATAACAAAAAATTCGGGGAATTGGAAAGCGATTTTTTGACGTTTTTTGAACAAATTTTAAAACGGTAAAGTGAAGTTCGTTATCAATAAATAATGTATGAAATCGCTTAAGATACGAATACTAATCTCAAAAAAGAAAAAGGAGATTGGTATTATGCAGGACGATACGATCAAGTTGTTAAAAGAATGTAACGCGGGAATTAAGATGGGCGTTTCTACGCTCGATGAAGTAATGGAGCATGTAAAGGATGAAAAGCTGCGGGATCTGCTTGCGAAATCAAAGGAAACGCACACGGAACTTGGCAACACGACACACGAGTATCTGAACGAATTTCATGATGATGGCAAAGAACCTGCGATGATGGCGAAGGTAATGTCATGGATGAAAACAAACGTCATGCTTGGTGGAGATGATTCCGACAACAAAATAGCGGATTTGATCACGGAAGGATGCAATATGGGTGTCAAAAACCTGTATAAGTATCTCAACCAGTATCCTGCGGCAGAAGAAAAAATCAAGAAACTTGCAAAAGATGTGGCAAAAGCGGAGGAAACGCTTGTTACGGACTTACGGGCGTATTTATAAAGAAAAATAGGCGCCCCTTGTGGTTATTTTGTACACAAATTGGTGCTATTTGTGTACAAAATAACCAATAACAGGCGATGTCAATCGAAAAAGTATTGGGAAGTTATATGATATTGGTTCATCATATAACTTCATTTTTCGTTAAAAATTTTGTTTAAAAATCTGGTAAAATATTGTATAATAAAGAGAATGATATTTGGTTCTTTAAGAACAATAAAAAACAAAAGGAGAGATATCAAAATGCCGAAAAAACCAATTATTGATAAAGAAATGTTTAAGCGCAGTGTTTTGTATAATGTAAAGACACTTTACAGAAAAAACATTGAAGAGGCGACCGACCAGCAGATTTTCCAGGCAGTGTCCTATGCGGTAAAGGATATGATCGTAGACAACTGGATCACGACGCAGGAAGCATATGACGAGAAAGACCCGAAGATTGTTTACTATATGTCAATGGAATTTTTGATGGGACGCGCACTTGGCAACAACATGATCAACCTTATGGCTTACAAGGAGTTTAGCGAGGCGCTTGAGGAGCTGGGGCTTGATGTTAACGTGGTAGAGGATCAGGAGCCTGATGCAGCGCTTGGTAACGGCGGACTTGGAAGACTTGCCGCATGTTTCCTCGACTCCCTTGCAACACTTGGATATTCTGCATACGGATGTGGCATTCGTTACCGTTATGGTATGTTTAAGCAGGAAATCAGAGACGGTTTCCAGAGAGAGGTTCCCGATGACTGGTTGAGAGACGGTAATCCGTTCGAGCTTAGACGTCCCGAATACACAAAGGTGATTAAGTTTGGCGGAAACGTGGCTTGTCGGGAAGAAGACGGCAGAATGATATGGTATCAGGAAAATTATCAGTCTGTAAGGGCAGTTCCGTATGATATGCCGGTTGTCGGATATGGCAACGGAATTGTCAATACACTTCGTATCTGGGATGCGGAGCCGATGGACTGCTTTAGTCTGGATTCGTTTGACAAGGGCGATTACCACAAGGCAGTAGAGCAGAACAATCTTGCAAAAAACATTGTAGAGGTGCTTTATCCGAACGATAATCATATTTCGGGTAAGGAGCTTCGTTTAAAACAGCAGTATTTCTTTATTTCCGCATCAGTGCAGACAGCGATTGAGAAATATATGGCAAAGCATGATGATATCCACAAATTCTATGAGAAAGTGACATTCCAGCTCAATGATACGCACCCGACGGTTGCGATTGCGGAGTTGATGAGAATCCTTCTTGATGAATATGGCCTTGGCTGGGATGAGGCATGGGAGATTACGACAAAGACCTGTGCTTACACAAACCATACCATTATGGCGGAGGCGCTTGAGAAGTGGCCTGTGGACTTGTTCCAAAGACTTCTTCCGAGAATCTTCCAGATTGTTGAGGAGATTAACCGCAGATTCCTGCTTGAAATCGTAAACAGATATCCGGAACCTGCCGACAAGATTAAGAAGATGGCAATCATAGCCGACGGACAGGTGAAGATGGCGCATCTGGCAATCGTTGCGGGATACAGCGTAAACGGTGTGGCAAGACTTCACACGGAAATCCTTAAAAATCAGGAGCTGAAAGATTTTTATGAGATGTACCCGCAGAAGTTCAACAACAAGACGAACGGTATTACGCAAAGACGTTTCCTGTTGCACGGCAATCCGCTGCTTGCGGACTGGGT